>JADGBM010000125.1:3845-8007 GCA_015231515.1 Desulfobulbaceae bacterium | reverse complement strand
CTGGTTGAGAATCTCTCTGAAGGTTCGGCTGCCTTACGCGGACAGTTGCCCAAATTGCTGGACAAGTGCGAACTTCTGATGAAAGTTGGGGAAGAATACCGAATTCAGACCGAAGAAAGCACTGCTTGGATGGATGAATTTCAGAGTCAGCGTTCTGCTCTAGCTAACGAATCTCACCGTATAGAAGCTGAGCGTGATGACCGTATTCGCAAACGCTTTTCCTCAGTTATGGGTAAAATCACTCTTCTTCAGGGGAAGTCCAAGGTAACCAGAGAAGTATCGCCTGTTTTCGATTCTCAATTGCCTTCAGATTCTGCCAGTCGGATATGTGTCTGGGTGCGCGACGGCTGGAGTAGTGACGAAAATTCTGTTCGTGCAGATGCGCGTCAGGCGGGAAATTCTTCCTCTACCATATTTGTTTTTATACCCAAACGCTCAGCTGATGACCTGCGCCACCATCTTATAGATAGCAAGGCTGCCCGTGCCACCCTTGATAAACGAGGTGCACCCAATACACCAGAAGGTTCTGAGGCTCGTGCTGCAATGGAAACTACCTTTCAGACTTCTGAAAGTAAATTGGGGGAGTTGTTGTCCGATGCTTTCTCGGGGGCCAGAGTTTACCAAGGAGGCGGCAATGAGATTATAGGCAAAGATTTACAGCAAATGATACATGAGTCTGCGGAGAATGCACTGCAGAGACTATATCCAAAATTTCAAATGGCTGATCACATCGGTTGGTCAAAAGTATATGAAAAAGCTCAAAAAGGAGCACCCGATGCACTCAAAGCTGTAGGTGATGAAGGTGAACCTGACAAAAATCAAGTGTGTAAGGAAATTTTATCTTTTATAGCTGGTGGTAAGAAAGGCTGTGATATCCGTTCTCACTTTGAAGCGAATAATTATGGTTGGTCTCGCGATGCCGTTGATGGAGCACTTCAAGTTCTGCTAATTGCAGGACTTGTACGCTCGCAGGATGAAAGAGGTCAAGTAGTAGATCCCAAAGAAATAGAGCGGAAAAGTATTGGAAAATTTATTTTCAAGATGGAAGCTACCACGGTAACTACAGCCCAACGCATTCAGATTCGTAAACTCTACCAAAAGGTCGGTCTATCTTCTGTAAAGTCAGGCGAAGAGCTTGCTGAATCCACTAATTTTCTACAGAAAATGTTTGAACTGGCAGAACAAGCAGGAGGTGAAGCGCCCAAGCCGGAAAAGCCAAACACCTCTCGACTGGATGATATAAGGCGACTGGCAGGCAATGAGCGGTTGCTAGCTCTTTACAACTCAAAAGAAGAAATTGCTGATAATATCTCTGAGTGGAAGAAACACGCAGAAGTAATAGCAAAGAAATGGCCTGATTGGCTGACTCTCAGTCAATTGGCTCATCACGCTGAAGGGATAAAAGATGCTCAAGTGCTACTTTCTCAAATAGAACAACTTTGCAAAAATCGCCTGTTGCTGGAAGAGCCTGATGTTATCAGACCTATTTTAATCAGTCTCACGCAAATTCTGCGCCAGGAACTGGGAAAGTTAAAAAGTAGTTATGATCAAAAAACCGAAGCTGGAGAAGCAAGGTTGGAAGCTGACGAGAACTGGGTAAAACTTGAGGTTGAACAGCGCTACGCTCTGCGTAAACCTCATCAGTTAATTGAAGCTGCGGCACCGGTTCTTGAGCTCGAAAATTCTGAAAATGTTCTTAAAACCCTGAATGGCATATCTCTTTCCGCTCTTCGTGATCGCGTTGCCGCCATCGACGGTCGCTTTGAACAGGTGATACTGGATGCGGCAAAATTACTGGAACCAAAAGCTCAGGAGGTTCGCTTAGGTTCTCGAACCCTCAAAACAGAAAGTGAAGTTGATGATTGGTTGAGCGAGGTCCGTGCCGAATTACTCACTAAACTAAAAGACGGGCCAGTTCTGCCTCGTTAAATCATGACAAGCCTGCTTCAACTTCCAACTTTCTTTATACCTAGGTATGGTAAGTACCTGTTAGTCTTGTCGGAAGATACTAAAGATATCACTGATTCGACCGATCAAGTAACCGATCAAGTAACCGATCAAGTAAGAAAATTGATTTTAGCCCTGGACTACCAAGTCAAATCCTCTACGCAGCTAATGAAATTGCTTGAATTAAAGCACAGACCCAATTTCAGGCTTGATTATTTAACCCCCGCTCTGGATAAAGGCTGGCTGGAGCGAACCCAACCCGACTCACCCAACAGCCCTACTCAAAAATACCGACTCACTGACAAGGCCAAACGCTGGAAAGAGAGCCAAGGTCAAAATCCATGACAGACCTAAAGCTCCAGGCTCTTAATTACCTGCGAAAAGCGCTTGATAACCCCAGTGCCCTTTTTCGTGAGGGGCAGTGGGAGAGCATAGAGTGTTTGTTAAACAGAAAGCGAACTCTTGTGGTGCAAAGGACGGGTTGGGGAAAAAGCATGGTCTACTTTCTTGGAGCACGGCTGCTGCGTGACCAGGGCTATGGCACTAGTTTGCTTATATCCCCCCTGCTTTCCCTTATGCGCAATCAGCTTGAAGCGGCCTCGAGAATCGGCATACATGCAGAAACCATCAATAGCACTAACAAAGAAAATTGGGGTGATATTGTTTACCGTTTGCTGAGCAATAAGATAGATGTATTGTTGATTTCTCCTGAAAGGCTAGCCAATGATGATTTTCGTACCAAGGTTTTATCACCCATAGCCGGAAAAATAGGAATGCTAATTGTTGACGAAGCACATTGTATTTCGGACTGGGGGCATGATTTTAGACCGGATTATCGCAGAATTGTTCGTGTGCTGGGAGCCCTGCCTGAAAATGTGCCAGTGATTGCCACCACTGCAACTGCTAATAATAGAGTCGTTCAAGATGTTCAGCATCAGTTGGGAACAATGTCGAGATTGTCCGCGGTTCATTGATGCGAGAAAGCCTTACCCTGCAAAATATCAACATCCCCAGTCCTTCCGGAAGGATGGCTTGGTTGGCGCAAAATATCCCCCAGCTACCCTCCAGCGGAATAGTGTATACTCTCACCCAAAGGGACTGCGAAAGGGTTACAGAGTGGTTGCAAATCAATAATATTTCAGCCGAGGCTTACCATGCCGGTATCGAAAACGAGGAGCATGATGTTCCTAAGAGGGAAGCTTTGGAACAGAAACTTTTAAATAACGAAATAAAAGTCCTTGTGGCGACGGTTGCACTGGGAATGGGTTTTGACAAGCCTGATCTTGGCTTTGTGATTCATTATCAAAGGCCATCTTCGGTTGTTCATTACTATCAGCAGGTTGGACGAGCGGGAAGAGCAGTAAAGAATGCCTATGGTATTTTATTATGCGGTGAAGAGGATGACCAGATAGCTAACTATTTTATTCAGAATGCCTTTCCTCCTCAGTCTAACATCTCCGCCATACTAGGGGTGCTGTTGGAATCAGACCATGGTCTATCTGTATATGAGATGCAAAAAAAACTTAATTTGAGTCAATCCAAAATCAATAGTACCATTAAGTATTTACAGGTTGAATCACCATCACCCATTACCAAAAATGGTACAAAATGGGTCGCTACCGCAACCGCTCACACCTACCGCATAGACCAGGCCAACATTGAGGCAATCACCGCACTCCGCAAAAACGAACAAAGAGAGATGCAAGAATATATGCAACACAATGATTGTTTGATGCTCTATTTGGCGCGAGCACTGGATAATCATCTGTCCAATAACTGTGGGAAATGCTATAACTGTAATCCTAATAATGCATTGTCTGAGAAAATAGAAGAACAGATTGTCAATCACGCCACAATCTTTTTGAAAAGAAGCCACTATACCATTGAGCCCAGAAAACAGTGGCCTATTTCTAACCTGTTTGAAATTTACTCATTTGGAGAAAAGAAGAGTATTTCAGAGGAATTACGATTTGAAGAGGGTAAAGCTCTTAGCTTATGGCGAGATGCGGGCTGGGGGCAACTTGTAGCCGAAGGAAAGTATGTTGACCAGCACTTAAGTGATTCATTAATAGATGCCTGCGTGGAGATGATAAAAAAATGGAAGCCAAACATCGACTGGGTGACCGCTATTCCCTCTCTCAATCGTCCTACACTGGTACCTGATTTCGCCGAAAGGCTAGCCAATGTGCTTAATATACCCTATTATCCTGTTGTC
>JADGBM010000125.1:0-3835 GCA_015231515.1 Desulfobulbaceae bacterium | reverse complement strand
AAAAGACAACCCACCACAAAAAGAGATGCAAAACAGTTATCAGCAGGCAAAAAATCTAGACGGGGTGTTTGAGATTATCAATTCTTGTAGTGGTAGGTGTTTGTTGGTCGATGACATGGTCGATTCCAGATGGACCTTTACTATTGCCGCTGCCCTGCTAAGGAAAAATGGTTGCGATGCCGTATATCCTGTAGCTTTAGCTCTAAATTCACAGAGGATAGATTAGCTATGACGACTATAACCGAGAATACAAAAGCAATTTTATTGTTGTGTGCATTCTTGAACAAGGATGACTCAGTCAAGCCTTTGACCCAAACCGAGTATACCACGCTAACCCAGTCTCTATTGAAAGAAAAGCTAACCCCATCTTCGCTGTATGATAGCGAGCTTCTTGCTCAGATAGCGGAAGATTCGGGGCTGGGCATGGAAAGATTAAAAGGACTAATGGATAGAGGCATGCAGTTGGGGTTTGCCCTGGAGAAGTGGGGCAGTGATGGAATCTGGGTTGTAAGCAGAAGTGATGCCGAGTATCCCCAGTGTATCAAGAGACATATAAAACACCAGTCCCCACCATTTTTATATGGGGTGGGAGATCGAAAACTTTTAGTTGGTGGAGGAGTTGCCTTTGTGGGGTCGAGAAATATTGATACCGACGGATTCAATTTTACCAAGAGCATTGTGCAAGCCTGTGTTAAACAGGGCATCACAGTGATCTCAGGTGCCGCCAAGGGAGTTGATGAAACCTCTATGGACACTGCCATTTCGGGGAATGGGAAGGTAATCGGTATTGTGGCTGACCGTTTGAGGCAAAAAAGCTTGAAGAAGTCTTATCGAACAGCTATCGCCAAACAAAACCTGCTTTTGTTATCGCCCTATCATCCTGAAGCCGGATTCAATGTTGGAAATGCAATGGCCAGGAATAAACTGATTTATGCCATAGCCGATTATAGTATTGTGGTCAGTGCTGATCACAACAAAGGAGGAACCTGGGCTGGGGCAAAAGAGGAACTCAGACGCAAGCCTGCAAAACCTGTTTATGTTAGAAAATGCGATAAACCAGAAGGCAACCGTAAGCTGGTTGAGCTTGGAGCAATAGAGTTTCCGGAGATACAAGCGGATGAGTTAATCTTGAAGGCTTTGGCTGATGCTGCAAAGTCAAGTAAACCGGTACAGGAGGAGTTACCCAGTTTGTTTGATTTTATGGGAGGAAACAATGTAAACTCCCAGCCTAAAGAAAAGGCATTGGATATCCCAGAGGCAAAAAGTCATCCGCCTGTGGTGAACAATACAGTCGATAAAGGTACAGGAAAAGATGAAACAAACTCAACAACTGATGACATCCAAATATCAGATGCTGTATACCACGCGGTAATTCCAATCATTATAAATGAGTTGAGGGAGCCCAAGAATGCCGCCGAACTTGCAGAACATCTGAATGTGAATAAAACCCAGCTCAACGACTGGCTTGGCAAGGCGCTATCGCAAAAGCTGATTATCAAAAAAACAAAACCTGTACGATTTCAAAAAGCCTAAAACATGATAAATCCCTTAGAAAAAACACTACGCAATAAGCTGGAAAAAACTGTTAAGGATGCTCGTGAAATAGCCGAATCTGCCAGTCGAACTGTCCTGGAAAGCCTTGGGGTCGGAGAAGCTCAAGCTTTTCCTCATTTGAAAGACCATGAACGGGAATTACGGCGCAAGCTTAGGGTGCATGGTCGACAGTTGGGCGATTCCCTGACTGAAAAAAAAGGAAAGCAAAGTCTCAACCGGCTAGTGGAAGAAGTTGCTTATGAGCATTGGCACCGCATGTTATTCGCCAGATTTCTCTCGGAAAATGGACTTCTCATGTACCCAGATCCTCAGGATCCGGTTGCTGTGAGTCTGGAGGATTGTGAAGATTTAGCTACTGATGAAGGTGCGAGTAACGGCTGGGAGTTGGCTGCCCGTTTTGCCGCTCGTATGTTGCCGCAAATTTTTCGTTTGGATTCGCCAGTTTTTCTGTTAACCCTGCCACCTGAACACCAGCAGAAATTGGAAGCTTTACTGACTGGATTGCCAGCAGAGGTCTTTACGGCATCGGATTCACTGGGTTGGGTTTATCAGTTTTGGCAGGCAGACAACAAAGAGCGTATAAACAAATCCGAGGTAAAGATCGGTGCTAGAGAACTGCCAGCAGTAACTCAACTATTCACTGAACCCTACATGGTTAGTTTTCTTTTGGATAATGCCTTGGGTGTTTGGTGGGCTAAAAGAAGATTAAGTGATTCCGATTTATCTTCAGCCACAAGTGAGGATGAACTACGCAACAAAGCCAGCATTGCCGGGGTGCCGCTACAGTATTTGCGCTTTGTAAAAGTAGAAGAGGCTTCCAGCCTCTTATTAAATGTAGAATTAAAACCTTCTTCCAGCCTCTTAAATTCTAAACCTAATCCTAATCCTTCTTCCAATATCGTAAATGAAATCCGTTACTTCGACAAAGAAGATGAAATAGTAAACCTCTCTGGAAATCTACCACATTGGCGACAAGATGACGTAAGCTATTTTGTAACTTTCCGAACAGCAGATTCACTTCCAAAAGAAAAGTTAGAACTATGGCAACAGGAAAAAGATGAGTGGCTCAGTCTTCATCCTGAACCTCAAGATAAAAATACAAAGCAAGAGTTTATTAAAAAATTCCCAGAACGACTTCAAAAATGGTTGGATCAGGGATTTGGGAAATGTTTACTTAAGGAACTGGAACATAAAGAAATTGTCCAAAATGCGCTAAAGCATTTTGCTGGAGAACATTATGATCTTGACGAGTTTGTCGTCATGCCAAACCATGTCCATGTAGTGGTTACGCCAAAAAAAGGTTATGAATTATCGACGATTTTGCATTCGTGGAAGTCATTCACAGCAACGCAAATCAATAGAAAAACCGGGCAGAGTGGCGCGTTTTGGCAAAAAGAATCTTTTGATCATATTGTCCGAAATCCTGAGCAACTGGAAAAGATTAGAGCGTATATCAGAAATCATTCTGCTTATGATTTAGAAAAAAAGCGGCAGGATGCCGCTTCTACTATTTGGACTCGTGCTGCAGGATCTTTTGACGGCTGGCCTGAAAACTTGGGTGAACTTAAAATGCTGGATCCATGTTGTGGCTCGGGGCATTTTCTGGTGGCAGCTTTTATGATGCTTGTGCCTATGCGCATGGAGCTTGAAAAAATAAGTGCAAGTGAAGCGGTTGATGCGGTGTTGCGGGACAACCTGCACGGGCTTGAATTGGACCGGCGTTGCGTGGAACTGGCGGCTTTTGCCCTGGCTCTTACGGCGTGGAAGTATCCCGGTGCTGGTGGTTATAGAAAACTACCAGAACTGAATGTGGCCTGTTCGGGGCTGTCGGTGAGTGTTGCCAAGGAAGAATGGAAAAAGTTGGGCTTGGGCAAGAAAAACTTGAGTATGGCTTTGGAGTTTATGCACGAAGCCTTTGCCGATGCTCCGGTATTGGGTAGTCTGTTGGATCCGGCTAAAATACAGTATTCAAAAATGGGTGATGTCTCCTGGGAAGATTTGTCGGGAGCATTATCCTCAGCTCTATCTCAAGAGCAGAGTGAAGAAGAACATGAAGCTGCGGTAGTGGCTCAGGGCTTGGCGAAGACGGCAGTAATGTTGAGTGATCGGTATCACTGGTTGCTGACGAATGTTCCATATTTGGCTAGCGGTAAACAGGATGATGTCCTCAAGGCTTACTGCGAGAAACATTACAACGAAGCTAAAAATGATCTGGCAACGGTGCTTTTGGATCGTTGCCTGGCGTTAGGTAAACCGGGTGGGACTTCGAGGAATGTGTTGC
>JADGBM010000124.1 GCA_015231515.1 Desulfobulbaceae bacterium | reverse complement strand
TAAAATTGAAACGGTTTTATCCGTTATTAGCAATTGTTTACTTGAAAGGTCAAGCTTTTTTAATACCAGCCCCTGATGGAGCACAAAACCACGGTGACTGATTGACTGACAGTAACACACCCCAACGGACAAATGCTGTCCCAGGTATGATTTTTTTGTGGGAGGTATTGTGGAGGTTTGCACCACCCGGCTGCTCAGAAATTGTTCGGAAGCCTTTTGCAATATTGGGAAGGCAACAGTGGGGCAATCAACCAACTTATACGATGCGGATAACAGGTTTTTTTCTGTGGGTCAGGCGGCTGTACTCTTCTCTCGGATAGCCAAGGGCTATGCAGGCATAGACCGTTTCTTCGGCGGGGATAGTAAGAGCTGGCTTGATTGTGGCGGAGAGGTTGGCGGCGTGCACGGCATAGCCGATCATGCAACTGCCAAGGCCCAGAGCATGCGCACCTAACAGGATGTTCTGGCTGGCCATGAGGGCGTCATCCTGAGGGCAGCTTGCTCCAGGTTTGCTGCCGATAATGATTGCTGCCGTCGCACCATGAAAGAGCGTGTCCTTTTTGTGTATGTACCAGTCTTTCAGTCCATGCTGAACAGAGGTGTAGTGGTTCTGGTGGTATTTGCCGAGCCGGTCTTTATAAAATATTTTGGAAATAGCGCGTAGGACTGGATTTGCTGCCTTTTGGTTGAGTTTGTGAAAAAAATCAGCAACCTGTCCACCAAGGACAATCAATTTCTCTCGTGTAGGAACCAGTGTGAAAGTCCATTGTTGACTATTGGTGCCGGATGGGGCTGTAATCCCGAAGTTGATAAGATCGTATAGGATTTCTAAAGGAACCTGCTTGTTCGTATAATTGCGGCATGACCTGCGAGAGCGCAGCAGACGGTCGAGCTGTGCCGGCTCGAACGTGCCGTGGGGCAGCCATCTATCTTCAGGCCTGAAACTTCTGTAGCTGAACTCTTCCTTGAGAGCTCCGACTTTGATAGCGCCGGTGGGGCAGGTTGATTCGCAGTGGCCGCAGTTCATAGAGTGACTTCCAGTAACTGCAGCCTTGCCATTAATCATGGAAATGGTGTTTGATGGACAAACTTGAATGCACATTCCACAGCCAGTGCAAAGCTCGTGGTTGATTGTGGTGGTGACTTCTTGGTTGCTCATATGGTCGTGGATCTCTTGATTTATGTTTATCGGCGGATGTTGGGGATGAGCGCAGATTTTAAAAACAGAATTTTTGTTGACTTTAACCCTCTGAGTATTTATTTGAAAGCAAATTATTGATAGTTGATTGTTCGGTTAACGGAACACGGTGTGAATCCGTGGCATAGCCTGATGCTGTGACCCCAGAGTGTGGTTTCTTTTGGTGATTTTTGGTCACTGGTTTATTCTTTCGCCCTGAAATGCGATATGGATGAACTGGGAAGACCGCCGGAGGAAGGGGGAAGCCAGAAGACGAGCGGAACAATTGTAAAATCAGTTAGAACGCAATGGTAAAAGGTTCTGATGGGCAATGCCCGGTCAGGGCCTTTTTTTATTTATGGCTGCTGGCAGGGTATACAAAAAAGTGAGGAAGAACACATGAAAACCCAGTTGGAGCAGGCACGAGAAGGTATTGTAACTAAACAGATTAAAGAAGTAGCTGAGATCGAAGAAATTGATACGGAAATTATCCGCAGACGCGTGGCAGCGGTGAAATCGTTATCGCTAATCACCCCAAGCGACCACAGCAAAAGGTTGTCGGTATCGGTACCGGACTTCGCACAAAAGTGAATGCCTCGATTGGCACTTCTTCTGATATCTGTGATATCGAAATGGAGGTGCGAAAGGCCAGAATTGCCGAAGAAGAAGGTGCTGATACGCTAATGGAACTGTCTGCTGGAGGTGATCTTGATGCCGTTCGCAGGGCCGTGATTGCAAGTACCAATTTGCCTGTTGGCACGGTTCCTCTGTACCAGGCCTTTAAGGAAACAACGGCCCGGTATGCGAACCCAGGTAAGCTTGATCCTGAGTATCTTAACTGCGAGCTCGCTGAACTGGGCAGGGAGATGGGTTGTCAAATGATGGTTGAAGGTCCAGGGCATGTGCCGCTTGATGAGATTGCCGCCAACATCATGCTGGAAAAAAGAATGAGCGGTAATGCACCGTATTATGTTCTCGGACCGATACCGATGGATACTGGCGCCGGCTATGACCATATTGCCGCCGCCATTGGTGCTGCAAACTCATCTCGCCATGGGGCGGATCTGGTCTGTTATATTACCCCGGCCGAACATCTTGCCTTGCCCAATGAGCAGGATGTGCGTGAGGGCGTACGGGCGACTCGTCTTGCCGTCCGTGTCGGCGATATTGCAAAATATCCAGAGCGTCGACAGTCCGAAAAAACAGCAGCTATGGCAAGACGTGATATGCGCTGGGAAGACCTTGAGGATGCGCTAATGTTTCCAGATGCGGCCAGAAGCATGCGGCAGAGCCGAATGCCGGAAAACAAAAAAACATGCACAATGTGTGGTGATTTTTGTGCAATGAAAAAGGGTATGGAGGTTTTTAAAGACGATATGAAAGGAGAGAAGGTGTACTGCCGGAAGGGGTAGCGCCTACGTAAAGGTGCTTAATGGCGGCTGGTCTTGTCTCAATGCTTGTCTTTTTTAATTTTAAAGCGTTCCTGGATCTTACGCAGAGATACTTTCTTGCCTTTTCGGGCGGATGGGGTAAGGAAGAATTTTAATTTCTTTTCCAGCAGCCGGGGGTTCATTTCACTTTCGATGGCCAGAATGCCGTCAAGAATGATTTTTTGCAGTAAAAGCTCATGATAGGTTCGTTCCTGGAGATTTGCCGCAAAAGGAATGAATATAAAATTGGCCAGAATGATCCCGTATAAAGTTGAGGTTAGCGCAATTGGTACCATCTGCAGAACTACAGCGGTGTTGCCAACTCCGGAAAGCATGCCTATAAGGCCAACAACACTGCCAACCAGACCGAAAGACGGGGCATAGTCAGCTATGCCCCGCAGGATCATTTCAGTCTCATGCCGGCGTGTTCTGAAAAAGAACATTTCGGTGCTCAACACCTCTTTAATCATCTGCGGGCTATGACCGTCGACCAGCATGCCAAGGGCATTGCGTAGAAAGGATATAGTGGTTTCATCCTCTTCCTCCTGGAGAGAAAGAATACCCTGATAGCGGGATTTAACGACCAGATTAACCAGAATATCGATTATTTCTTCTGGAGTTTTTGGACTGTTTTTATACGAGAAATAGACAACCTTGGCGACAATCGCCAGCCGTTCAAATCGGTAACTGACCAGCGCCGCCCCAAACGTGCCGCCAGTGACGATAAGCATTCCTGCTATATTAAAAAAAAGTCCTATATTGCCATGTATTACAAATCCAAGGATGAAAAGCAGCAGGCATAATGCCAGGCCGATCGTGTTTTTATGCCGCATCAGTGGGCACCCTCTGTGGGCAGAAACTGCGGCGCTGGCTGAGTTTCTTGACTTAAGTTTGCGGGGCTGAAATTTTCATTGATCTCTGAGTCAAACGACTCACTCTGCAATGGTAACAGTTTAGTCAGGACGATCTCGACTCGTCTGTTTTTGGCACGATTTTCAGGGGAATCATTGGGAGCTGCCGGTTGATGAAAGGCATGGCCCGTCACGAAAAAATGGCTGGGCGGCAGCCCTGTTTGTGCGATGAGGTAGCGCGTGACAGAGCTTGCCCGCAAGGCAGACAGCTCCCAGTTGCTGGCATAGGCGTTGTTGGTCTGCTGGTTGTCGGTGTGGCCGATGACATTAATTATGTATGGGGTGTTTTGAATGATTCTGGCAACCTGTTTCAGGTTGTCACGGGCCGAATTTTTCAAGTTGACAGCGCCAAGATCAAAGAGCAGGTCGCCAGTTAAGACAATTCGCAGCGTCCGGTCGGCTTCAAGATCAATTGAAGCAAACTCCTTAATATCCTCCTGATGAATGAGTTGCCGACTGAAATCATAGACTCTGGAGACAGACTTGTCGGCATATTGAAAATAGTTGTTTGTACCCATCATCGTGGTGTCTCGGACTTCATTGCCAATATGTCTGCCGGAGGCAAAGCCCAACCCATCACCACTAAGAAACTCCTTGTCTGCTGACTTGTAGACAAACATGACCATAAACAGCACGAACATCGTCATCATCAAATCCGACCAGGCAACAGACCAGTGCGTTGACCGACTTACCGGTGTTGGAAAGAATATGGCATTGGTTGAAGAGTGCTCAGAGTTGTTGATCAACGATGAATATGAAGAAAAGTCATGGTCATCAGACAGATATGCTAATTCCTTATGCGGGTGGGAATGGGTTCCCGTCGGAGGATCGAAACCGGTTTTGGTATGTTTGTCGGAGGCCTGATTTTTCATGTGAAGTGTAAAGAGAATGCTCATTTGTCATTTGTAGTCATCATATTTGAGACATATCGGTCTGTTTGCTGAAACTGTTGAGCTAATTATGACCAGTCCGTTTTGCGGCTTTGCTCTGCGCAACAGGCATAACTGGCATTTATTGTTTGCATGTGCTAAATTCCTAGGTCTGTTTGCGGATATCATAGGTGAAGAGGAGTGGTATTGATGCTTTTCTGTAACCTTCTACTTTAAAGAGCTTCTGGATGGAGAGAGATTATGGCTGAATATGGTTGGGATCAAGATATGCGGGTCAGTATGATGGAAAAACTTAAAGCGGATTTGAAATCTGCCATGCTGGCAAAAGATGTCGACGGGAAAAACACCATCAGGCAGGTTATGAGTGAATTCTACAAGCTGACGGTGCCGATTACCCTTGAAAGTGGTAAGAAAACAACACGCCCCAAAAAAGATGAGGAAATTACCGATGATGATCTGATTTCACTTATTCAGGGCCTGGTTAAGTCGGAGAAGATGGTTCTGGAAATGAAGAAGGAGGCAACCTCACCCTACCTTGAAATTTTAACGAGATACCTGCCTGCGATGGTTGATAAAGAGGCAATTGCTGCCTGGGTTGCAGATAACGTTGATTTGAGCCAGTTCAAAACTCCAATGCAGGCCATGGGTCCCATTATGAAGCATTTTGGTAAAACTGTTGATGGTAACGATGTCAAAGCAGTTCTGTCAGCTCTGTCTAAAGGGTAGGGTGCGGTGCATATAACACCTGCTCAAGAAGAAGATATAAGCCAGATTGTCTTTTTGGAAAATTTCATTGAGGGGAGAGATGCTGCCAGCAGGCAGACTTTGTTGGCACGGTTGCAGATGTTTAGTGAGGGGTTTCTTGTTGCCAAAATTAAAGGGAGAGTGGCGGGTTATATTGAAACCTGCATTTGGCACCGAGAAACGCCGCAATTTCAGGCTGACCCGAATTTTTTTCTAACAGAACATGCTCTTGATGGGGCGATTATCTATATTATTTTTGTTGGTGTTGAAGAGAGACAAAGACGGCACGGTATTGGGTCGCATCTGATCAGAGAGGTTATTGAGACGATCGGGGGTAAATTTCCGGCAAACCGAGTTCATGCGGTCAGCCGTGATCCAATACTCCCCTTTTATAGAAACCTGGGCTTTTCTACCGTGAAGAGACTGCCGGGCTTTCTGCCTGATAAGCAGATGTATTCGCTTATGGAGTTTTGTTTGCGGTAGGTTGTTTTCTGACAATGGCTTAATTAAGAGTGTCAATAATTGATATAGCTCTTTCGTTGTTGAAGTGTTCTGAATTGTAGAAGTTACATTTCTTGCCGGACATCATCTTATTGATTAGATCATGATCGGCGCAGCACAGTGTTCCTGTTTTAACGATGCAACAGTCGCCATGATCCGGGTGAGCCGGGCAGGAATCAGTCCATTTGTAATTTTTATACTCCCAGCAGTTCATGGCTCAGCTTTTCCTTAAGGTTAAATTTGTTCGTCAATATTCACTTTTCCCAGGCGAGTATATCTTGATACTAATCTAGTATATTTGTCATTATAAAGATTTGAACTACCGCTGTCCATTAAAAAAAAGGCTATCCTGAATTAGACGAATTAGGACGAATTAGGGGACAGACCACGTTTATTTTAGACGAATTAGTTTTAAATTGGGGTCTGTCCCCTATTACTTTACATTACAGCGTGATAATTTCGGCTTGTTCTAAGGAAAAGGGACGAATTAGGGGACAGACCACGTTTATTTAATCGAATTAGGGGACAGACCACGTTTATTTTAAATTGGGGTCTGTCCCCCATTACGTTTCGCCAAAAAATCAAAGTATATCCCTGTAGTTCTTTCCCGCCAGGAAGTTGATTCAATAATAAATCATCTCGAATATCCATTCGATATCGTGGTGAGCCTTCTTTATGGCTGCGGGCTTCGACTCTCCGAGGGGCTCACCCTTCGAGTGCAGAATTTCAATTTCGATGATGGAATCCTGACAGTCCACGGCAAAGGTGACAAGGATCGGACGGTACCGCTCCCCCAAAGGCTTATTCCACGGCTGAAAACCCAGTTGGAGGCGGTGAGCGAACTCCATGATCAAGATCTTGCCGTTGGCTATGCGGGGGTATTTCTCGTCGATTAAGACGAATTAGGACGAATTAGGGGACAGACCACGTTTATTTTAAATTGGGGTCTGTCCCCTATTACTGCCTGTCCCCTATTACTGCCCTATTACGCTACCAATAACAAAATATTTTGCACAACCAGGCGTTTGAGAGGGACAGCAAGAAGCGCGGTTGAAAATCGTCACGCTTTCGCTTGCCCCCGCGTTCACGGCATCTGCACCGCTTTCCTGGCTGCCCCTCAACTTAACGTTATAAATCGAAATAAATAATGACATTCACGCCACCAATTGTTATCATTAGATGATAATATGAAAACTTAAATCTAGGCGATGTGCCGAATGGTCAATAACATAAAAAACAAAGATATTGGTCTTGAAACGCTTTTACAGCTAGATGGCGAAATTTTCCCCATGGACAATGGCTATTGGGTGAAGTTCAAAGTCCATCGAGTAGAGCCTAATGAGCATATACCCCATGGCATAAGATATTCATTAACGTTACACGACAAAAACAACAGAAGAGTTGTTGGTTACGACAATGCACATGGGTTTAAACCTAAAAGAAAAAGGTTCAGTGGAACAAGAACCGTATGGGATCACAAACACAATTACGAAAAGGTCAATCCTTATGATTTCGAGAGTGCTTTCAATCTAATGGAAGACTTTTGGAAAGACGTAAACGACCTAATTCCAAGGTGAGGTATTAGCTATGGCTACCAAAGTAATGAAAGTCGGTATTATTTCAAAAACAGCTTATATTGAAAGAACTTTAGCTATTGCTAAAGGTGATTATAAGCCAAGAAAAGATGAGCCTAAAGTTTGGTTTGAATCTGTTAAATCCATGTCCCAAGTTCTTAGCAACGAAAATCAAGAATTATTGCGTGTCATAATTAGTCACAAGCCACATTCAATTACAGAGTTAGAGAAAATTACTAGCAGGAAAAAATCCAACTTGTCCCGAACTCTCAAGACATTAGAAAAATATGGGATTGTTGAACTAAAAAGAATGGCTGGCAAAATCATTCCGAAAGTAAAAGCTACTGACTTTAACGTAGAGTTTGGGCTTCATTATAGTTCACCAACCCATCAAATTTCTGCGTGAAATTTATAACAAAACGCTACACCAGACCAGGTTCTCGTTCGTTTATTAAAATCTGCAAGCACGGGGCTGGCTGGTGAGCTTAACGTTCGGCGAAAAGCTCTTTATAACCAAATTAATTTGTGGCGTTGTCAATAGGAGACCTATAAAAAGCCCACCATTTCAGTTTTTTTTTAGCTATTTCAACCTCGCCTCAATTTTTATAACGATACGACCGCCCCATTTTCAATCAAGATCAGGAGTTACGGTATAAATGCGTAACTTCTCCAAAAGTGGAGGCAGATTGCTTTGTTTATCTTCTGGATTCCGGCCAAGAACATGCCGGAATGACGAAATTACGATGGTTTACGGTCGTCATCCCCGAATGTCGTTATCGGGGATCCA
>JADGBM010000123.1 GCA_015231515.1 Desulfobulbaceae bacterium | reverse complement strand
AGATGAGTTTATTATTCCGCAGGATGTTTCCATTTTTCCCGGCTCAAATATTCTAGAAATAAATGCCCGCACAATAAGCATCAACGGCACCGATGATCTCCGTAACTATGAAGGGGGCTCGTTAACCCTCTGTGCAGCTGAAGACATAATAATGAATGGCAACGATGCCGCAATATTTGGGGCCTCTAATGGGGCGATAACCATGAGCGTATTATCCGGTTCTATCAATGCAGGATTGTATGTAGGGGGCGGTGAACCAATTCAGGTGGGAACAGGGGCTTCAATAACTTCTGGAGTAATACGGAATGTCCCAGAAATAGGTGCTGGCAACTTAACTATTTCTTCAGGCGACGTGAGTCTTTCAAACAGATCTATTGTGACTGTTGGCAGTGGTATTCGTGCAATCACCTACATCGATGACTTTTCCGAACTCTCAATTGGGAGAGTCATCAGTATCAGTGCACCAATATTAACATCTCCTATTGGCGGTCGGTTCAGCCTGATTTCTGGTGCCCAGGCAGCGGTTCCAGAACCAGCGACTATGCTCCTTTTGGGTACCGGCCTGGCTGGATATGGTTTGCTGGGTGCTCGACGAAATAGAGGGAAGAAGCATCAGTAAGAAAGCTTGCGATGATCTCTTTTCTGCAGATGTGATCCTTCCTTTCTAGGCGTAGGGGCCGACTGATCCGGTCTATAAGGTCACATGTGAGATGATTTGTTTCTCATCAAATTCAACAATCGGTGTGTAGGTTAGTATTATCTCATCAGCAGCCGCGTTGGTTTGCACTGTTTCAAACACCTGCCAGCTCAGATCAGGCATTTGGATCTTCACCAGGGCATGATCCTCAAAATTTGTCTTAACCGCCAACACCCTTACCTCATACGGATAACCGAGAGAACGCAAATTCGACATAATAAATATGGCGATGTCTTCGCAGTCGCCGGAGTACGATTTTGCAGCAAACTCCTGAGGGGTGGCCCATTGATCTTCGATCTCAATTTCATAGGAGGTCAGGGCCTTGCTCTCAGCAACTATTGCGCGCACAGTTGAGGTATCCCATCCTTTTGAGTTTACCCGGTCTTGCCATGTTGAAAGTTTTTCACAGTTTGCGCAGGTGGAATTTTCCCTGGCGAGGCGACCTTGCCAGTCAACTATCTGGCGAAGGTAGGGATTCTTCTGCAGCTCAAGATAGGTTGGTTGGTCACGATATGCAACATCTGAATTTACTGCGCCGCAGGCTGATGTCAAAAGTAAAATGGCAAGTAGTAGAGCGTAATTTTTCAGCATGAAAGGTGCCTCCAAAGGGTTCGTCTTGTCCCTTTGTTAAGGCAACCTTTATGCCAAGCGCTATCTACGCCTATAACATCTTGATATTACATGTTTTATTTAAATACTTACCCGCTTTCTGAGCCAGCATACCCCATCAACTTATGTTGCTGTATACTTGTCAATAAGAACAAATAATGAATCGTGATGGGAATGAAATTGTTCATAAATCGATTGATTTCAGGCAGTTAAGGCTGGCGTAAACAAACTGAAAAGGGGCGCAACCACATCACCTGGTGTGAACTATGGTTGCGCGGGTTAAATCTAACCGAAAATTAATTCAAAAGTAACATTACATTAATCTCGATACCTTAAATATAGACCATGATTGAAAAAGCAAATGCAAAAATTATCTAGTATTGACCGTCAGCTCACAAGGGCTGGCGAAAATGACAACATCTACAAAGAGGCCCGACAATGAAGATCCTTATCATGGAAAACGAACAGGCAGACCTTGAGTATCTGATTGGTATAGTGGAAGAGTGCGGGCATGAAGTCGAATGTGCCGACAGAGATCGTGGATGGTGGAAAACATTCTCAGCTACAACAAAAGGTTTTGATTTTGTTGTCACTGGCACTGGGATGACGGGATTTAAAAATTATGACCTGATCAAAAGGGTTTTAGCTAAGAATGCCGATCAGCGTATTGTTATGATCGGTGGTGATATGGAGGAGGATTACGCATGGTTCCCACATGCCATCCGTAGCAAAGTAGATTTCTTGCCCAGGGCTTTTAATCCGCATGAGTTGGAAGCGCTGATTAATTAAATAGTTTCATTGAGTCGTTCGATGCTGCATTTGAATGCCTCATTTTTCTTTAAAGATAACGAATCTCATCAAAACAAAAACAGATAATCATAAGGAGAACTTTTTTTATGGACCATCAAACAGCAACAAATCATTATCGTAAGCACAATAACTCATGTGATGGGGCTGTCTCATCGCGACTGGCCGGGAAAATTGTTTCAGACATCGACTGGCTTGAACTTTTGGCGTATGAGGACAATTTTGTAATTGGGTCATTCAATAGGAACTTGATTGACCCAGACTCAGAGCATCTCTTCAGGCAACGTTGGAAAATTGAATAACCGACTAGTACTTTTAGGCGGGATCGGATTGGATTTTTTTGAGGCGTTTATTGAGAGCCTGACGGGAAATACCAAAGAAGCAAGAATTGGCAAGAACTGTATTTAATCTGGCGGGGATGTTTCCAGGTTAAAGTCATACTGTGAAAAGTGCTTTGTTAACTCTGGTCCAAGGACTTTGTCCGGGTCCCAACTCTGCTTGGTTAATGATGAGCGAACGTCGTGTAATCCGGGCATGTTCCAGTAGGTGGAGTCGTTTTCTTTAAGATTGTTAGCGATTTTATTAAAGTTGAAAGTGAACTGCCCATCGGCGCTTAGAAACATGACTATCCCCGATAAAACCTTTCCAGGGTCGTTTATTAAATCATCATAGTTGACATAGTGAAAAATTTTCTCTTTGCCGCTCTGAAGATGTTTTTTTTCATAGTTCATGCCGAATAACATATTTTCATAAGGCTCTTTCCACAGCTGGTGAAAAATGGCATGCGCTCTGTTTTGTGTATTAATTTCAAGGTTCTTTGATCGTAAAAAGTCATCTACCGGGTTCGCCCGCTTCTTATATTTCTTTTCATTCTTCTTCATCAATTTAATCATCGATGTAACGGCCTCGGCAATTGGTCGATAGTTTATGACTATTTTTAAGTTTGGTACATACCTTGCGATTGCAGGCAAGTTTCGAGGCCAGCCCCTGTGTTTATCTAGAATAATAGTTTCATTTCTGTGGGCATAGTAACTGTCAATTGTGGACTGGATGATATTTTTTTTCTGGATGGGATCAATTACATAGGCTTTTTCAAGCTTCTGCAAATTCTGCTCTGAAAAGAAGATTAAATCAAGAAGACCGCTTGTCGGCGAAACATAAATATCAGGATGCTGATTGAGTATGTTCGCCAAAACAGTTGAACCTGATCGAGGTATGCCTGAAAGAAAGTAAAGCTGTTTCATTATTAAAAACGCCATTAGTGAGCGGTGACTAGCTCTTGGTTAATATTTTATAAGGATGATTTACAGGTTCAGTCACAGCTTGAATTAGTATTCTAGAAGATGTTTCTTTCCCGCAACACCTTCAATCTTCTTGAGGCGTTTATTGAGGGCCTGACGGGAAATACCAAGCAGTTTGGCTGCAATGGCTTGGTTTCCCTGGGCCTGTTTCATTGCCTCAATAACCAGCATTCGCACGGCATCTTCAATAGTGGGAAACTTGTTCGTAAAAGGGATTGGGAATGCGTCATCGTCACCCTGGTCAGTCGCCGGAGAGTAGTTGTTTTCAGTATTCCTGGCAATGTGTTCATGAAAGGTCTGCAAAGACATCACCTTGGACTCATGGCGACTCACAGCATCAAAAATCATGGACTGGAGTTCCCGAATATTTCCGGGGAAGTGATATTGAGCAAGAAGAGGAAGCAACTCCTTTGGTGGGGTTGGAGTCTTTTTCTTGAGAATGCTGGCGACTGAGCTCAGGAAATGATCGATCAGGGTTGAGATATCCCCAGCACGCTCCCGCAGGGGTGGCACATTGATATGATGGGTGCGGAGGCGGTAGTTCAAGTCGCTTCGGAAGCGCCCTGTTTTTTGAAATGACCAAAGATCTCTGTTGGTTGCGGTTACAATCCTGGCAGTAGATTTTTTATAAATGTCTGCTCCCAGGGGCAGGTATTCATTTTCCTGCAAAAGGCGAAGAAGCTTCACCTGCGATGCAGTGCTGAGATCACCGATTTCATCGAGAAAAAGCGTGCCGCCCTGAGCCCTTTCAATCATTCCCTGACGCAGACGATCCGCACCTGTAAAGGCACCCTTCAGATGGCCGAACAGGGTATCTGAAAAGCTATTATCGTCGAGACCTGCAACATTAACAGCGACAAAATCGCCACGTAATTCACTGGCACGATGTACGGCTTGCGCAAAAAGTTCCTTGCCGACTCCGGTCTCCCCAGTGATCAATACCGGCTGTCCGCTTTTGGCAATGGAACTGACCTGCTCGAATAAGGACAGCATTGCCTGATTATTGGTAATGATGTGATGATAAATTTCACTGATGATGGGCGGCTGTTTTGAGTTATGTTTCTGCATGGATGGGGTAATTAACTGTTTACTGGCTGTCAGGCCAGGTACATATGTTTGGGAATGGACGACATATTGGTAGTTTGGTCGAAATTCATTTTTTGGGCAGTTAACTCTCCGAGTTCTTTCTCGTACTGTTCCAGTTGTTGACTGTCATGGACAATAAAGCTCGCATCTTTACGCTGAATCCAAATGTTGTAATACCGGTCTGACTCTCCGTTTTCAATTCTCTTGGTCAGTCGTGCTATTTCTTTTTGCAGTCGTTCTTCCCTGGCAAGAATTTTCTCAATCTCCAGATCAGCTGGAGTGTTTTGCCTGAAATCGTCATCATCGGCGAAAGTTTGAGAAACGTTGGACTCTTCACCTGTGTTTGCAGGATAATCCTGGTTAATGTCTTCGAGGCTGCCGCCGGTTTGTGAATTTTGTGGAGGCGATGAATAGTTGTCAGAACGAGAACTCTTGTTAGCAGAACTTGCCATCTGCGGTGCCTGTGACAGGCCTGTCGAGTTTATAGATTCAAGTGCGCTTACGTCTCTTTTATTTTTCCGTTGCAAATCTGACCGGCGCTCCCTTACATCATTTTGAACAGATGCGATTAGGGCCCCTGAAGAAGATTTAGTGTCATCTGAACGAGAGTTCCGGCGACTGATTTGCACATTTTTCCCCACTGATCCTGCTTTAGAGTGAGCATCATCAGATTCCGCCGGAGTAAGAGGATTTTTGTCCCCTGCTCTACTCTGAGTGTTCACGCTGGCAGACTGTTCGGCAGTATATTCGAAACTGTTTCTATTGAGATTCGATGCCTGTCTTGCTACTTCAACAGGATAATCAGGTGCAATAAGCAGATTATTATCCAGGATAATCCACCATGACAAGAAAGCGTTGAACAAAGCAACTGGTATCAGCAGATGATCCCAGAAAAATTTCCATTGTTTTTTCATGCAAATTACCTCCTAAAAGAGAGATGGATTACAGGGTACTCTTGTCGATATCGTCCTGATATTTCTGCACCATCTTTTCCAGCTCAATCTTTTCAAGCTGAGTCAACGGTTCAAGGGTTTTTAATGCATCAATGACATTCTTTTCCGCATATTTTTGGACAAGTTCCTGGCTCAAAATCGCAAATCGTGCATTTTCACGCCGGCAATGGTCATGTTCCTGTTTCTCTGAATTTAGATGCGAGTCAAGAGTGTAATTTTCATTTGTTAAGCTGGAAATCTTTTCATCTCGTACCTGAATTTTGGTTATACTCTCAGCGTGCAGCGCTTCATACTGCGTTTTCCACTGTGAGATAACCTCTGTATATTTATCAATCTTTTTCTGGTGGTTAACCGCAGCAGTTTCTGAAGCTGCTTTAAGTTTTGCAATTTCGGCGTAAAGTTCAGAGGAACTTGCCTCTAATTTTGTGGTGAGATCTGCATTTTGAACCTGCAGAGATCGCAACTCGCTTTCAAGGTTGGATTTAAGCTTCAAGTACTGACTGGAAAGCGATTTCTCTTCGGCAAGTTTGGTTTGCAACTGACTGTTTTTTTTCTCCAGCCCGGCAACCTCTCCAAGTAGAGCCGCCTTTTGACCTTCAAGCGTATAAATTTTATAGCCAGCCCAGCCTCCGGCAGCAAGGGCAGCTAGCAAGAGGACAACTAATATTATAGGAAGTATTTTTTTCATAGAGTTTTCCTTAGTACTTCAGATTTAAGTCAACCTGGAGGGTATCCACACTGAACTGGGGGCCGCTGATTTCATCAGAACTCAACCATCGTGAACTCATCCAGGTGTTTTTTGCCAAGCCAAATTCCCCGCCGAGAATCCAGCCTTTGGCGTGAGTTCCACCGAGGTGAAAGTCAGAATCGGTAAATGCATCAAGAACAGCATCGGCTTCGAGATATTTGTAATACAAAAACGTTCGCCATTGGCCTTTGTCGCTGACCTTGGTATGACCGACACTAAGTCCTACCTGGTACCCTTCATTTTCCTCAAGGTTACCGAGTTTGTATGCTTCAGCGGTTCCAAAAATTCGGGAGCCAACCGCATCTTTATCATAGCCGATGTTTTTGACATAATCGCCGATCAGCGAAATTTGAACCGGCGCAAAAAAATTAATATCAAGTTTTCCGGTGATATTAATCTCTTGAAATTCAGCGGCCAAACCCACCACCGAATTAAGAGGATCGAGATAAAAGAGGGTATTGCCTTTTTGCAGAAATTGCGGGGCGGTATGCCCTGTCAATGGAGCGCCGTTGACCGTGTCACTTTTACCAACCTCATTGACATAATCATAGTAAGCTCCGGCAAATTTAAGGGAAATTCCATCCAGAAAATTAGAGGTGAAGCCTGCCTGGGCTCCATAAAGATATTTATCTTCACTGCTGTCACTGAATTCGTCGATTGAAAAAGCGCCTAATGTAAGAAATCCACCCAAGCTATCATTGAATTTTTTATTATACGAACCAGCAAGTCCCTCAAAGTTGAGATCGGTGTCCCAGAGATGGTCAGTAGAAAACCATGGATTTGGAATACGGACACCAGATGCTGCCAGTGATTTGGAAGGCGCCCATTGCACATAGGCCTGGTTAAAGACAACAATGTCCTTGTTCTGGTAATCACCGAGTGTCTCATTTGTGGAAACAGGATCTGTTTCGTTGCCTGTTGATACCTGGACAACCGCATCAACCTGATCATTTACTTTTGCCTTTGCTTTGACTCGTACTCGTATTCGCGCCCTGTCCCTATTGGTCTGAGGGTAGACGACAGTATCCGGCAGTTCGGAAGGATCAAGAAAATTACTGTTGCGCTCATCAAAAGAATCCCCCTGGTAACGGAGCCGCATATCGCCGCCGAAACTTATCCTGTTGGCCCAATGGTCTGCCTTGCCAATCTCCTGCTCCTTCATCTTGTCGTTGATGTTTTTATCAAGTCGTGCCTCAATAAATGGGCTCACCCGTTGGGCGACCTCAGACGAAACATCATCAATCAACTCCAGCCGGACTCCTTCCTTCATCGTCTGTTTGGAAAGTTTGTTTTCCAGTCGTGCCTCAACATACGGTGAAATCCTTTGGGCCACTTCTAAGGAAACATCATCGATCAATTCCTGCTTTTTTCCCTCATCAAAGGTATTTCCAGACATTTTCTGTTCCACGGAAGTCTCGACTATAGGTGCAATACGCTTGACCACTTCTGTGGTAATATCATCAATCAGGGCGGCCCGGTTTTGTTCAGAAAACGCCGGCTCTGCAGATGAATCAGTATCTGAAGCAAACTGGGAGGTAAATGCCTCAGCCTCAGCTGCGGTAATAACTCCCTTAGCCTGCAGCATTTGAACCAAAGCCTCAACGCTGCTTGTTCCACCCTGGGCCTGAAGCGGCAGTGCACTTGAAAGAAGAATGGCAAGAGCATACCCGGCCATATGTTTTTTGATCTTCCTCGTTTTCATTTTCATTTTCGATCTCATTTGTGTTTGTCTATTAGCCCTGTGAAAGGATTTTCAGTTTAATGACTCTCGGCATATCGGTAGGCGGTGGGTCCCGCAACACGGCAACCTTGAGGGTTTCTTCCAAAGCAGCGTCCATCAGCTCATTTCCAGATGAATTAATAATTTTGTAATCAACAACCTTGCCAGTCATGTCGAGTTCCAAGGCAATAATTGCATTCAATTCGCCCTTTGGAATTCCACCTTTTTTCTCCAAGTGTGATCGCACCAGTT
>JADGBM010000122.1 GCA_015231515.1 Desulfobulbaceae bacterium | reverse complement strand
AAAGATCCGCTTCTTTGCCTACAACTCCAGACAGCTTCACCATCTGGAAAGCTTTTCCTCCGATGCGGGCATCAACGTTATGGTCATCAATATCCAGGCGTTCAATGCCACGGGGAAGGATAACCGCCGCATCTATGACGAGCTGGACGACTTCCAGTCGCGCAAACCTATCGATGTGATCAGCAGCAACCGCCCCATCCTGATTCTGGATGAGCCGCAGAAGATGGAAGGCAAAAAGACGCTGGAGGCGTTGGCCAAGTTCAAACCGCTGATGATCCTGCGCTACTCGGCCACCCACCGGACCACGCACAATAAGATCCACCGCCTCGATGCTCTAGACGCCTATAATCAGAAGCTGGTGAAGAAGATCGCGGTGCGGGGTATTGCCGTGAAGGGACTGGCAGGCACCAACGCCTATCTCTATCTTGAGTCCATCGAAATTTCCAAGAAGGCACCGGTTGCCCGAATCGAGATAGAAAGAAAACTTGAGAACGGTTCCATTAAGAGAAAGACATTACGGCTTGGTAAAGGATCGAATCTGTTCGATGAATCACATGGACTAAATCAGTATGACGGATTTGTCATCTCACAGATTGACGCCAATAAGGACACGGTGGAGTTCACCAATGGCCATGTTCTGAGTGCTGGCGATGCAACCGGCGACATCACCGAAATGGCCATCCGGCGGATTCAGATCCGGGAGGCAATCAGGGCACATCTTGAGAAGGAGCAGGTTCTCTTTGCTCAAGGCATTAAGGTGCTGTCCCTGTTCTTCATTGATGAAGTCGCCAAATACCGCGATTACAGCCAGGCCGATGAACAGGGAGAGTACGCCAGGATATTCGAGGAAGAATACGAACGACTCAAAGCTGAATATTTGAGCCTTCTTCCCTTGGATGGTGGGATGTACCAGGAATATCTGAAAAGTATTCAGGTTGGCCGCACGCACAACGGTTACTTCTCCATCGACAAGAAAACAAAGAGGCTCACCGATCCGAGCTTTAAAATGCGTGGAGAGGAGGCCGGGCTTTCCGATGACGTGGATGCCTACGATCTGATCCTGAAGGACAAGGAATCGCTTCTACTGTTTCCATCCCCGCTCGATAGTGAAGAGGTCAGAAGAAAAAAAGAAGTTCGGTTTATTTTCTCCCATTCCGCCTTGAGAGAAGGTTGGGACAACCCCAATGTTTTCATATTGTGCATGCTCAAGCACAGCGACAACACGATCTCGCGCCGCCAGGAAGTTGGCCGGGGGTTGCGGATTAGTGTCAACCAGCATGGGGATCGCATGGACAACCCGGCAACGGTCCATGACGTGAATATCCTGACCGTTGTCGCCAGCGAGAGTTACAAGGACTTTGTCGGCAATCTTCAGCGTGAAATCAGCGACTCCCTCTCTGCACGCCCCCGTAAGGCGGACGAAGCCTACTTCACCGGGAAGGTCATCACCACCGAAACCGGTACTGTGGAAATTACCCCGGTCATGGCCAAACAGATTTATAAATATTTGCTCAAGAACGACTATACCAATGACGCGGATCAGGTTGCCGAAACCTACCACGAATCAAAAGCCAACGGGCCCCTGGCAGCGCTTCCACCCGAGCTTGCCCTTCATGCTGAACAAATTTTCGGTCTGATCGACAGCGTCTTCAGCGAATCCCAGCTACCCGACGTGGGTGATGACCGTAAGCCAAAAACCAACCCACTGAATGCCAACTTCGAGAAAAAAGAGTTCAAGGCGCTCTGGAGCCGGATCAATCAGAAGGCTGTTTACCGTGTCGAGTTCGATTCCAATGAACTCATTCGAAACTGCATCCGAATTCTGGACAATGAGTTGCGGGTGACCCCACTAACTTACACCGTCCAGAAAGGTGAACAGACAGAACAGACAAGATACGATCAACTCAAATCTGGCCAGGCATTTGAGCTCCGCGAAACAAATACCGAATATGGAACAAACGTTCATTCCATGGTCTCCTATGACCTGCTCGGCAAGATTGCCGAAAACACCCAGCTCACTCGGAAAACAATCGCGGATATATTGAGCAACGTTCAACCAGCTGTTTTCAAGCAATTCAAACTGAACCCGGAGCATTTCATTGCCGAAAGCTCACGGCTTATCAATGAGCAGAAGGCCACGATCATCATTGAGCGGCTGAGTTACGACAATATTACCGAAACCCATGATATCGATATTTTCACCACAGGCCAAAGTAAGCAGGACTTCACCAAAGCCGGAGAGAAGTTGAAGAACCACATTTACGACTTCTGTATCACCGACTCCAAGGTTGAGCGGGAGTTTGTGAAAGAGCTGGATACCAGTACCGAGGTGGTCGTTTATGCGAAACTACCCAAGGGGTTCTTTATTCCCACTCCCGTCGGCGACTACAACCCGGACTGGGCCATTTCTTTCAAGGAAGGCTCAATCAAGCACATCTATTTCGTCGCCGAGACCAAAGGCTCCGTGTCCAGCATGGAGCTGCGGGCCATCGAGCATACGAAAATCGAATGCGCCCGCAAGTTCTTTGCGGAAGTCAACCGCAAGATAGATCCAGAGCACGTTAAGTACGACATGGTGACCACCTACGGGAAGTTGATGGAGATTGTCGGCTTGGGAGCCATCTCATCTTCAGAGGGCAGAGATAATTGACGGATCCCTTAGAATGATTCAGTAAAAAATTGAAGGTCAAGATCCGCATTGCTCCACTGGAATTCGACTACGGTGCTTCTCAGGCTTTCTGAAAACACTCGATTTCAGGCAAAAATGTCTATTCTAAAAATGCCGCTTTAAATAGGCTTTTAGTATAAGAGTGTTGGGGATTACTAAAGATCTCATGTGCCACACCGGTCTCAACAATTTCACCACCTTTCATAACTGCCAAAAAATTAGCCATAGCTTTTATTACCCTGAGGTCATGGGTAATAAAAAGATAGGTTATGTTGAATTTTTTTTGTAACTCTTTTAACAGATCGATAATCTGGGCCTGAATTGTCATATCCAGGGCCGAGGTCGGTTCATCGAGGACCAGAAACTCGGGCTTTAAAATAATGACCCTGGCAATGGCAATTCTTTGGCGTTGACCACCTGAAAACTCATGTGGGTATCGATGCATTATCTCAGATGAAAGCCCTACATCTTCGAGTGCTTCAACCACCGCAGTTTCGACCTCTGAGGCGTGTAAATCCGGGTAATGAATACGCAACCCTTCTGCAATAATTTGAAATATCGTTCTTCGTGGAGATAATGAAGAGAAAGGATCCTGAAAAACAATCTGCATTCTTTTTCGTAGTTTTCGTAACTGCTTTCCACTCAAGGCGCTGATGTCATTTGAGTCAAATTCAACCTGGCCGGAAGAGTTTTGTAACCGTAGAATGGCAAAACCTAAGGTGCTTTTCCCTGAACCAGACTCACCAACGAGGCCAAAAGTTGAACCTCTTGGTATCGCAAGCGACACGTTTTTTACTGCCTCAAAAAAGGTTTTGTGGCGGCCTAAAAAACCAGAAGAGGAGGTGAAGCGAACCGTTATGTCATGTACTTTAATCAAGTCGTTTACCGATGGAATGTTTTCCGGCTGTCCCTGCGGAATACTACCAAGCAGATGTTTCGTGTAGGGATCTGCCGGATTAGAGAAAATTTCATTGGTCTTACCAGACTCAACAATTTGACCATCATTCATTATATAAACGTAGTCGGCAAATGATTGAACCATGTGTAGATCATGCGTTATCAGGAAAACAGACATCTCCAGTTCACTCTGCAACTCCTTGATCATAGTTAGAATCTGGGCTTGAACAGTAACATCTAAGGCGGTTGTCGGCTCATCGGCTATCAGCAGGCTTGGTCGGCAGGCCAGGGCCATGGCTATCATTACTCGCTGCCGCTGCCCCCCAGATAATTGGTGAGGGTACTGATCAATTTTAAGGTGAGGATCCAATATGCCGCATTTATTGAGTAATTGAATTGATTTTTGCCTGGCCTCATTCGGGGAGAGGTTTTGATGAATTATAAATGGTTCAATTATCTGGCTGCCAATGGAATAGACAGGATTTAAGGAAGTCATTGGTTCTTGGAAAATCATGGCAATTTCATTGCCACGCACCTGCCGGATTTCAGAGGCATTAAGCTGTAAAAGATTTTGATTATTAAACAGTACCTCGCCGGACTGTTCTATATTCGAAACGGACTCTAAAAGACGTAATATTGACAAGGCTGTAACTGATTTTCCGGAACCGGATTCACCAACAAGAGCCACCGTTTTTCCGGGAGGTATGTGTAGTGAAATGTCACGAACGGCCACTTTATCGCCTGTATCCATGAGGAATTTAACTGTAAGATTGTTAATTTTCAGCACAGTTATACCTTTCTCGGGTCAAAGGCTTCTCGTAAGGCCTCGCCAATAAATATCAGCAACACCAAAGTGCCGACTAGTACGAAAAAACTACTTAAGGAAAGCCACCAGGCATCTATATTATTTTTGCCCTGGGCCAGAAGTTCACCGAGGCTCGGCGTTGGTGGCGGAACTCCGAGGCCAAGGAAATCAAGGCTAGTAAGGGCGAGTATGGCACCAGACATTCGAAAGGGCAGAAAGGTAATAACTGGTGTCATGCCATTAGGAAGAAGATGCCGAAACATGATTGTTGGATTACTGACACCTAAGGCCTTGGCCGCCGTAACATAATCGAGATTACGGCCCCTTAAAAACTCGGCACGGACATAATCTGAAAGCCCCATCCAGCCAAACATCGATAAAAGGATTAACAGTAAAGTGATGCTGGGTTTAAAAATTGATGAAAAAATTATGAGAAGATATAGTTCCGGCATTGAACCCCATATTTCAATGAATCGTTGAAACAGAAGGTCCGTCTTTCCACCAAAGTAGCCCTGAATGGCACCAGCCAAGATACCGACTATCGTACCCAGAAAGGTCAAGGCAAAACCAAAAAGGACTGATAATCGAAAACCATAAATCAGGCGTGCCAGGACATCACGTCCACGATCATCTGTGCCAAGTAGGTTCTCTTTGGAGGGAGGGGAGGGAACTGGTTGGTCAAGATTATAATTAATAGATGCAAAACTATGCCGATTTAAGGGAAACAACGTTTTATTCGAATCTGTTGTTATCTTATCCAGTATGTAAGGATCACGGTAGTCCGTTTCAGTGTCAAAATCTCCACCAAAGGTTGTTTCCGGGTATGAAACAAAGGTTGGGAAATAATAGTCACCCTCATAAATCACCAGAAATGGCTTGTCGTTACTTACCGCTTCAGCGAACAAGCTGAAAAGGAAAAGTACCGTGAAAATAATAAGGCTGTAGAAGCCTCTTTTATTTTTTTTGAAACGTCGCCAGCGGCGCAGCGAAAGGCTGTATGGTGATTTGTTTGATTTCAATTTACTTTACACTTTCAAAACTGATACGAGGATCAACGAGTACATAACTTAAATCCGACAAAAGCCTGGCAAACAGACCGATAATTGTAAAAAAATAGAGCGTTCCAAGAACAACCGGATAATCCCGGTTCATAATGGATTCATAGGCGAGTAACCCCATGCCGTCCAAAGAAAAGATAGTTTAAATTAAAAGGCTGCCGGTAAAAAAAGCGGCGATAAAGGAGCCTGGAAAGCCGGTAATTATGGGAATAATAGCGTTACGAAAAATATGTCGATATAAAACCTGATTCTCAGAAAGACCTTTAGCCCTGGCGGTAATTACATATTGTTTTCGAATCTCTTCTAAAAACGAGTTTTTGGTAAGAAGGGTCATTACAGCTAAGCTACCGACTGTACTTGCGATAATAGGCAGTACCATGTGCCATAAATAATCAAGAATCTTGCTCATAAAAGTAAGTTCAGACCAGTTATCTGAAACCAGTCCTCGTAGAGGAAATATATTCCAGAAACTTCCTCCGCCAAAGAGCACGATGAGAAGGATGGCGAGGACAAATCCCGGAATTGCATACCCTATCAGTATTATTGTGGACGTAAAGACATCAAAAGAGCTGCCGTCAACAACAGCTTTTTTTATACCTAAAGGAATGCAGGTAAGATATACGATAAAAAAGCTCCACAAGCCAAGAGACATTGATACGGGTAGCTTTGAAATGACAAGATTTACGACAGTTTGATGATGGTAGTAACTCATGCCAAAGTCAAAAGTCAGATAGTTTTTCATCATAGTAAAAAAACGTTCAATCGGTGGTTTATCAAATCCATACGTAGATTTTAGCGTATCCATGCGCTCTTGATCCAAACCCTGCCGTCCCATATAAATTGTGGAACCTGAGCTTGCTTCACTGCCGCCGCCATGTCCTTCAAGTTGAGCCACCAAGCGCTCAACAGGACCTCCAGGGACAAACTGGGTTACAGTAAATGTGACTAGCATGACACCAAAAAGTGTAGGTATCATAAAGAGTATGCGGCGTACAATATAGGAAGACATTGATTGTTGGTTAATTGGTTAATTGGTTGATTTGGTTTGTCAAGTTTCGTTTAATCGGCCATCCACCAGGTCATTAAGGCTTCATCGGGCTGATAATAGAGTGGAAGTTTTTCTGGTTTCTTAAACTTGTTCCAATACACTACCCGATGTCTTGCCACATACCAGTTGGGCACCACATAATATCCATACCAAAGGACACGATCAAGTGCTTTGCAGGCTGCTTCCAGTTCAATTTGGGTTGTTGCGTAGATAATCTTGTCAACAAGTGCATCAACTACAGGATCTTTTAAACCAATCAGATTTCTGGATCCGGTCTGTTCCGCAGCAGATGAGTGCCAGTAACTGCGCTGCTCGTTACCAGGTGACTGTGATTGACCAAAGACATTAACAAGCATATCAAAATCAAAACTTTTCAGCCTTCTGGTGTAAAGAGCCGGATCAATTGTCCTATACGTTGCCAGTATGCCCAACTTCTCGAGATTCTTTACAAAAGGCGCCATAACACGTTCAAAGGAGGGCGAGGCAAGTACTATTTCAAATTTAAACTCTTGGTTTGGATCTGAATTTTTTACCAGTATACCATCCTGAATTGTCCAGCCGGACTGTTCCAGCAGTTGCTTGGCTTTGCGCAAATTACCCCGCAGACTATTGGGAGGCGCGGTTGAAACCATGGTTAACGGCTGACTGAAAACTTCTATCGGGAGTTTATCTTTAAATTCATTCAAATAGTGAAGCTCAAGACCTTGAGGCAGACCGTTTGCTGCCAGTTTTGAGTTGCTGAAATAACTATCTGTTTGTGTATATTGGTCAAAAAACAAGGTCTTGTTTGTCCATTCAAAATCAAATGCCAGGCCGATAGCCTGTCGCACATTAATATCACTAAAGAGTTCCTTGCGAGTATTCATCACAAAGCATTGCATTCCGGCATTATTTTTGTGGTCAAGGTACTCCTTAATGATCTGTTTTGATTCAAACTTGTCGCCGACAAGATCCCGGGCCCACTGTTTGGCAATATTGACATACATAAAGTCAAAATCACCAGATTTGAAGGCCTCAACAGAGACAAGCTGATCTTTATAATATTTATGAGTAATTGTTTGAAAGTTGAACATATTCTTTCTGACAGGGTGAGACTTTGCCCAATAGTTCGAATTTTTGATGTAGGAGATTGACTTGCCAGGGATTATTTTATCGACAATATACGGCCCACTGCCAATCGGAATAGAAAGGCTCGATTCAGAAAAAGGCTGTTTTGCATAATATTTTTTGGAAAGTATCGGAAGTTCACAGGCGATAAGATGAAGCTCTCGGTTTTGGCGAGCAAAATCAAATCGAATTTTGTCTTCACTCAGAACTGTTGCGGCTTTAATATCATTAAAATAAGACTGATAAAAAGGATGCGATTCTTCACTTTTAAGAAGGTCTTGACATAGCAGTAGGTTTTGCCGGTCCCGGTTTCCATCTCCACGTCAAGGTTGACCTTGCATCCGGCGCTGGATACAAGCTTGTCCGACAAGGGCAGATTTTGCCGCCGCTGCACGGCATAGATATTGGTCAGGATCTGGGCATCGGTCAGCTGGAGATCGGCATTCTTGAAGCCGCTCTGCTCAATATCCATCCCCGGCAAAGTCGGACCCTTCGCAATGAGTTTTTTGTTCACGCCCGGGTCGATCCGGTACGCAATGCCCGAGGTATTCACCTGCCCGGCAAAGCAATCGACCACGGATTCCACCGCGTTGGTCTGGTAGGGCTGAACCTTGAATTTCAGTTTCATGCCTGCCCCCCGACGATTGCTTCAAAACGTTGCAGCCACGCATTGA
>JADGBM010000121.1 GCA_015231515.1 Desulfobulbaceae bacterium | reverse complement strand
TGGGCGAAACAATTAACTTATCAGGCATACTTATGATTGCAGATAAAAACAGAAAAATTCTCTTAGTCGAAGACGCAAAATCAATGCGCAAGATCGAAATACGCATTTTGAAATCCATCGGCTATGACAATATTATAGAAGCAAATGACGGGGCAGAAGCAGTTGAAATACTCAACAATACAGATCAAATTGACCTGATCATTAGTGATTGGAATATGCCCAATATGGGAGGATACGATCTTCTTGTCTGGGTGAGAGAAAATGAGACACACGCAAAAACTCCTTTTATCATGGCAACTGCCCAGGCTGATAAAGAGCAGGCGTATAAAGCGGAAGATGCGGGATGCAACGGGTTTATCCCCAAGCCTTTTACTGCAGAGGAACTGGAAAAAACAATTAATGAAGTTTTCAATAAAGATGCGGTTGGCACAGAAGACAAGGAACTCGGCCCACAACGAGGCGCTTCGGGGAAAGTTAAATTACGAGTTGCCCATATTCAGATTACAGACCATCTAATTTTAGGCATTGTTAACCGCTGGATCATGCAAGGCGATATTGTGCCGAAACATTTCGAGTTAGAGACACACTGTATGGCAGGCTGGAATCCGGTTGAAAAAGCCCTTGAGACGGGTGAAGTCGACGCAGCATTTGTACTGGCGCCCATTGCGATGGATCTCTTCCATTTTGGCGTCCCAATAAAGATGGTCCTTCTTGCCCATCGAAACGGTAGCATATTCGTTCGTAACAAACAGGGTGATTATCAGGAACCCTATCAGAATTTTTTCAAGCAAAAGTCAGTGCTTATTCCACATAAGATGTCTGTTCACCATATGCTTACCCATATGTTTTTCAGCCCCCTTAACCTAAAAGCAAGCTTAGACAAAGGCGATGATATTGACATTAATCTTGAGGTTGTTGCCCCAATTAATATGCCTTCCTTCATGAAAGAAAATAACGATGTTGGCGGTTTTGTCGTTGCGGAACCAATTGGCTCTAAATCCATAGCACTAGGAATAAGTAAAAAGTTGTTTCTTTCAAGTGAGATTTGGGAAAACCACCCCTGCTGTGTCGTGGCGGTTCGTGATGATTTTAGCGAGCCATACTCTGAAGCGGTTCAGGAGCTTGTTGACTACTTGGTTGCTGCCGGAAAATTTATTGCTGAACAAAGTACGATGGCGGCTTTTTACGCGCTCAGGTTTCTTGATCCAGATAAAAAACTTGGCCTTAAGCTGCCAGTCTTAAAAAAAGTTCTTGATGATCCCCTTGGTATCAATACTGATAACCTGTATCCTGTTAAAGATGACATTGATCGAATGCAACAATACATGCATGACACTATGGGGATAGGTCATATAATCGATCTTGACAGCTTTATAAACACACAATATGCGAAAATTGCCTGCCATGAAATACAAGATTAGTCTTGCCACGTTTTTTAATCTTACCACGGCCATTATGATATTGGTCGTGACGATATTTCTCGTTTATCACAACAGAAATGATGCCAGGGAGCGGGCGCTGGAGGAGGCGAAGGCAAAGGCTGAAATCATTTTAGACCGAAATCTTGCCATACACACATATTTTGCCAAACAACTCAAACCATCTGTCTTTAAGTTGACTGATCAATATCGTTCTAATGATTATTTCGACACAAGGTGGATGTCCTCAACATATGCTGTTCGTGAGATAGATAAATACTCTCAGTCATCAAAATTAAACGGCTTTTACTATAAAGAGTGTGCAATAAATGCACGAAGCCCTGAAAATGAGGCTGACATCTTTGAGAAGGCTTTTCTCCAGGAGTTAAACAACAAACCGGAGTTGAATGAAAAATCACTCATTCGCAAGTTTGGAGACAAAGAGTTTCTTGTGTATCTCAAGAGAGGTGAGGCAATGGATGAAGCGTGTCTTCGATGCCATAGTGTTCCCTCAGAGGCACCAGCAGGTTTAGTTGAATTTTATGGCCCGGAACGTAGCTTTGGCCGGAATGTCGGTGAAGTTGTCTCTGCAATTTCTATTAAAATTCCACTTTCAGAAGCTTACGCTAAAGCTGATAAGCACTCTCTGTACACCTCAATGATTATGCTGCTGTCGCTATTGTTTTTCCTGTTGGTCCAGTCCCTGACCTTCAATTTTTTTGTTTATCAGCCATTGCAGAAACTTAGAGGGATGGCCCGTAAAATCAGCAATGGGGAAGAAGAGGTAGGTGTGAAAATCAAAATACCTTTCCTTAAAGATTTATCTGAGTTGGCAGATGCCTTCAACATAATGTCGTGCAAACTGAAGCTCAAAACCGACAATCTTGAAAATCTAGTTGATGAACGTACCGCCAAGTTAAAAGAAGCGAACACAAAATATCTATCATTGTTTAATGAGATGCTTGATGGATTTGCTCTGCATGAGATACTTTGCGACACCTCAGGCACACCTGTTGACTATCGATTTTTAGCAGTAAATCCAGCTTTTGAAGAACAAACAGGCCTAAAGGCTGCAGATATAATTGGCAAGACCGTTCTTGAGGTTCTACCGAGCACCGAAAAACTATGGATTGAAACCTATGGCAAAGTTGCCTTAACGGGAGAACACATCTCCTTTGTCAATTATGCACACGAGCTTAATAAACATTTTGCCGTGACGGCGTACTGTCCGACTAAAAATCAATTTGCCTGCATCTTTAAAGATGTTACCGATGCCAGGCGCATTGAGTATGAACGAGAATTAAATGAATCGAGACTTCAATCTCTACTGTCTCTTTATGAAAAGAAGTCTTTACCAGAGAAAGACCTTCTTGATTATGCCCTTGAAGAGGCTGTGCGTATGACCCAAAGTGAATGTGGGTATCTTCATTTCATTGATGACGACCAAACACATATCTCTTTAAACTCATGGTCAAGAGATACACTTAAACTATGCACCGCTCAAAAAACACCGCACTACCCGCTTGACAGAGCAGGAATCTGGGCCGATTGCGTACGGGCAGGAAAGACTGTTATACATAACGACTACCCCAATCATCCAGAAAAAAAAGGCTATCCTGATGGGCACTTTCCAATCAGGAGGCATATGAGTGTACCTATTTTTGACAATGATAAAATCACTGCAATAATTGGTGTAGGCAATAAGACAGAACCCTACAACGATGCCGACACCCGACAGATCCAGCTTTATTTCGCCAGCACCTGGGATGCTGTTAAACAAAAACGATTTGCAGAAGAAAAAAGCAAGCTTGAAGCAAGGCTCATCCAAGCTCAGAAACTGGAAGCCATCGGCACACTTGCCGGTGGCATTGCCCATGATTTCAATAATATTCTCGGAGTGATTATTGGCTATGCCAGTATGGCAAAAGAAGATGCACCTGCTGGAACAAGCTATCAAAAGGACCTTGAGAAAATCTCTACAGCAGCCGACCGTGCCAAGAACTTAGTAAAGCAGATCCTAGCCTTCAGCCGACAGGCCCAGGCTGTCAATATGCCGTTAAGTATAAAGCCGCTTATTAAAGAGGGGCTGACAATGCTTCGCTCTTCAATTCCCTCCACAATTAGCATAACCACAGACATTGATCCAAACTGTGGAGTTATCCTGGCTGACCCAACCCAGATACATCAGATCTTGATGAATTTGTGTACGAATGCCTATCATGCCATGGAAGATACCGGCGGAGAACTTTCAGTTTCTTTAAAGAACACCTTGATCGACACAGATGATCAAGCTAAACTTTTACAGCTCGAACTTGGTGAATATGTTAAACTTACCGTGTCCGATACCGGTATCGGCATCGGAGGTGACGTGATTGACAAAATATTTGACCCGTTTTTTACAACCAAGGAAATTGGCAAAGGTACAGGAATGGGTCTATCAATTATCCACGGAATAATGAAAGGATACAAAGGCGCAATCACAGTTGAAAGCCGGCGAGGTAAAGGCTCAACCTTCCACGCCTACTTTCCAACAATTCAAAAGGACGCAATACCAGAAATACTAGAATCTCAATACCTGCCTAAAGGTAATGAACGAATACTCTTAATTGATGATGAGGAACTTCTTGCTGAGATGGGCAAAGATGTGCTCGAAAGGTTGGGCTACCATGTTACCGTTAGACATAGCAGTATCGAAGCATTAACAACTTTCCAAAATACACCGGACACATTTGACCTGATTATAACCGACCAGACCATGCCGGAGATGACCGGTTCAGACCTTGCCCGTCGAATGTTGCAGCTTCGATGGGATATTCCGATTATTCTCTGTACTGGTTTCAGCAACCAGATCGATGAAGATTCGGCAAAGGCTCTTGGAATAAAAGAGTTTGCCCTGAAACCCCTCTCCAAAGAGGTCATTGCCAAGCTGGTCAGGAAGGTGCTTGATGCCTCCTGCTAACCGTAACATAGAGATAGTTAGGTGAAATTCTGATGAGAACACTTATTGTTGATGATGATTTAATGTCCCGCCTTGTCCTTATTGAGTTTCTTATGGATTATGGGAAAACAGATGTGGCGGTTGATGGCGTAGAAGCAATTGTGGCTTATAAGACGGAATTACAGGCAGAGGACCCGTACAACTTGATTCTTCTTGATATTATGATGCCCAATATGGATGGGATTGAAGCGCTCAGCAAAATAAGAAAGATAGAAGATGAGCAGAATATTACCCTGGAAAATAAGGCCAAAATAATAATGGTTACCGCTTTGCATGATGAAAAAACAATAGCAAGAGCAATAGCAGCTAACTGTAACGCCTACCTCACAAAGCCAGTAAGTCCGAAGGAGCTATACAGCAAACTTGCTGAGTTTAAGCTGATCGATTAGTCGAGCTCATGCGCGTGGGCACAAACACCGTCCCCACTTCTGGAGGCTTTTTAAGTAAAATACTAGATACTGTTTTTCGGAGGATCAAATGAGTAGAAACCTGTTGTTCTTTAAGACCCTACTAGCTGGGATTTTTATCCCAGTCATCGTATGCTTTATCATTGTAACTGGCGTCATCAGTGCCCCCCCCGTTTCTCAGGCTCAGGGCTTGAAAGCAGCAATCTTTGACATTGCACCATGGGGTTATCTTGACAAAGACGGTAAGATTGGCGGCATTGAGTTTGAGATAATTAAAGCCATTTCCAATGAGATGGGCGAGGAAATAGACATTCAACTTGTGCCTTATAAGAGGATGATTGAAAATCTGGAAACGGGTGTTGCCGATTTTGCTATTTTTTATCGAAGTAAGACGAGCGAAAAGTCAGGCGAACCTATCGCCAAATGGGGAAAACTTGACATTATCGTTGTTGGTCTTTCCGGGACAGAGATCCACTCATACGAAGACCTTAAGCCACTGGAAATAGGAGTGCGTTTAGGTGGATCCTTTGAACCCCGTTTTGATGATGACACCACCCTGAAAAAATTTTCCGTTGATAATTATAACCATGGCATAAAACTACTGATGGCCAAAAGGCTTGATGCTGTGATTGGGACTGCGGCTACCCTGTATTATGAACTCCAAAAACAGGGGGTCGAGCTCAACCAGATTGGCGAACCTTTTTTTATTAATTCGACCGAAGACTGGCTCCACTTTTCAAGAAAGTCAACAAATCAGGATAAAAAAGAAAAGCTCATACAGGCAACAAACGCCCTTGTCCAGAACGGCACCTTCGATCAAATTTTCTCAAAATATCTCCCAGAAAAATGGAATCATTTTTAACAGAGCAAATGCCTCATACCACACACAATCGAAAAAATATGGCTAGCCAACACCCCCCGCACAATAAAGGAACCTTAGCCAGACAAATCACGGTACCCCTTATCGGCTTGGTGGTACTTTTCTCAATTCTTGCCATAGGTCTCACGTATCTATACCTTTCCCATAGTTCGCAAGCGGCGCTGGAAGCAAAAGCCGAAGAGTTTGTCATAATTCTCAATGAGAGCTTGGAAGTCCCGATTTGGAAATTAGATACCAGTACAATCAAAAAAATAGGCAATGTTATTGGCCATAATGAACAGGTTGCGTACCTGAAAATATCTGACACCAAAGGGGATACTCTTTTTGAGTATGGAGATCCGACAAGCCATGGTTTCATAAGAAAATCATTCAGCATTTTCCATAAAAAGCTGGAAATAGCTCAGGTTGATTTATATTTAAGTTCTGTTTTACAAAAAAGAGAAAATACTAATGTCATTATGTCATCCATCTTCTTAGTATTGGTTGTAGCATTAGGGCTAATGATAAGTACTAAGCTATTGCTGGAAAAAATGTTGCAGTCTCCCCTTGATTATCTACTCCGGCGTATCGGCTACATAAGCTCAGGAGACTATAGAGAAGAAAGTAAAGATTTCCCACAAAAAGAATTTGCCGTCATTGTAGAAAAATTTGACGACATGGCGAGAAAGATACAATTGCGTGAAAACTCACTGACTGAAATGAACAAGGAGCTTGAGAGGCAGTTTAATGAGATAAAAATAGCTGAAAAGCAGAAGGCCGACTTGGAGGTAAAGCTCAGGCAGGCTTATAAGATGGAAGCGATAGGCACCCTCGCTGGGGGCATTGCCCATGATTTCAATAATCTTCTTGGGGCAATTCTTGGTTATTCTGAGATGGCTCGTGATGATGCACCTCAGGGTTCTTCCATAGCCAGGGACCTTGACAAGGTCCTAATTGCCAGTCACAGGGCAAAAGAGTTGGTTAAGCAAATTCTTACCTTCAGTCGCCAGTCTCAAGTTGATCTCATTCCCATTGCCATCCAACCAATCATAAAAGAATCGCTGAAGATGCTCCGGTCATCGATTCCAACAACTATAGAGATCAGAGATGATATTGATTCAGAATGTGGCAATGTTTTGGCCGACCCGACCCAGATTCATCAAATTCTAATGAATCTCTGTACCAATGCCTACCATGCCATGGAAGAGAAAGGTGGAACACTGTCCATAGCTTTGAAATCAGCTTCGATTGAGTCTGTTGCGGAGCTGAAAACTTCTCATGGAAATTCAGGCGAATATATTGAGCTGGTTGTCGCTGACACGGGGAGTGGTATTGGCCCTGATGTGATTAATAAAATCTTTGATCCGTATTTCACCACAAAAGAAGTTGGCAGGGGAACGGGTATGGGCTTGGCAATTATTCATGGCATAGTCAATGAGTACGGGGGTGACATTAAAGTTGAAAGTATTCTGGGAAAAGGCACCACATTTCATGTCTTTTTTCCGGTCTCTGACGGTGACGTTAAAGAAGCTGAAGAGATGTCTGAAACTATTCCGCAAGGTGAAGGGCATATCCTCTTTGTTGATGATGAGGATATTCTAGCTGAAATGGGCAAGGAGATGCTCGAGAGACTCGGATATGATGTTACGGTCAAAATGTCTAGTCTTGAAGCTCTGGAGGTTTTTCAAAATTCTCCGGACAGCTTTGACGTCATCATTACCGATCAAACTATGCCTGGAATGACAGGTTCTGATCTAGCTAGAAGGATTCTGCAAATCAGACCACACATGCCTATAATCCTCTGCACGGGTTATAGCACTCTCATTGATGAGAAAAGTGCTAAATTTATCGGCATAAGAGAGTTTGCCAATAAACCACTCTCTAAAATAACCATAGCTCAACTGCTTCGTAAGGTGCTTGCCCCATAAGATATCTCTGCTCAGTGATAGTTACGTTGGATAAGATAAGACCATCCACATAATTTATGAAAGAGGACGTGTTATGAAAACTGCCAAGACGTGTATTTTATCTCTTTTTGTTTTTGTTTCACAACTAGTGATTCACTCCCCAGTAACTGCCAGCGAGAAAACTTATATAATAAGTTATAGCTCCGGCACGCGTTTTCATGAACTGGTCAGGGACCGTACCAAAGCTGTCTACGATAAAGCAGGCATTAAAGCTCAATTTGTTGTCATGCCACATAAGCGCTCACTCTCCAGTGCCAATGAAGGAACTTCAGACGGTGATGTTGGTCGAGTTCCTTCAGTGCTGGAACGCTACCCAAACCTGAGGCGGGTTAATGTGAAGCTAATGGATCTTAACGGTGCAGTCTATACGGTAAGACATGACATTACCTCCTACAATGATGCCATCTTGAAGCAGTACAAGGTCGGTCATATTAACGGTGTGCAGTGGACTGAGGAAAAGATGAAAGGTCTTGAGGCGACAAAAGTTGACAATTACACGATACTCTTTGAGATGCTTCTCCAGGGAAGAATCGATATTGCCTTGGCAACTGATATCAGTGCTGAGGAAACTTTGGCTGGCATGGGAGAAAAGGGCTCAGAAATTCACAAGCTTAATCCTTTTGTTTTTTCAAAACCGATACATCATTATGTCAACAAGAAGAACGAGAGCATTATTCCCCAACTTGAGAGAGCTGCCCGAGCCCTCCATGAAGAAGGCTACTGGAAAGAATAAATCTGTATAGAAATATTTAGATAGTGATAACTCAACTTTCCGGGTTAATGTATTGTATGCACTTAATGGTATTTTTCGTAGGTTGGATTACATTTCAATGGCCACCGGAATTGTTGGGTTTGAGGAAATACAGACTATTT
>JADGBM010000120.1 GCA_015231515.1 Desulfobulbaceae bacterium | reverse complement strand
TAATCAACGAATATCCATCCCCATTAGACCAGTTTGGTTCAAACTTGAAGAGAATGAAGATGTTAATTATTTTCACATGGGCATAGAGTTCCTTATTGAACCAAATGATGAACGTGTTTCAATTCTAAAAAATGTCGCCATTAACAGGCTTTCCGAGGGGAAGGGCTGGTTATCCAAGATGCTCATCAAACTGTGGAATTAGCCGCGCTCAATTCACCCATTTTCCTCCAAGTGAGCGATCCCCTTGCGCATTGCAGCATATACCACCCAAAAAGACACTCCAACGGCAAAAACAAGCCAGACGCCAAGTAGCACCAAATCGCCAATATCGAGGGAACTCTTTATCAGCCACTGTTTGGTGAGACGATACGCTGGTATCGATCCAGTCCCCAGAACAACACCCATATACGTAAAACTTGTTAGCAAGAAAAGGGCGGCTCCGATTCCACCTAAGGCGGTAGCACGGTTTTCTGCCTTGAAATCGGCAAATAATGCCCCAAAGCCCAGGGCAATCCCAACTTCAGTAATTGCAATTAAACAGCTGGCGAATAACGAAATCCATAGAGTCGGGCCGCTTATCTTTAATAAGAAATCGGAAACCAGCACAAGGGCGACAGAAAGAAAGGCAAAGGGAATACTATAAAAAATCAATTTATTGCCCAGGTATGCCCATAGCGATAGTGGGGCGCTGCGGATAATATAGAAGCTGCCCCCCTCGGCCCCAACAGATGGGTAAACAAAACGTGCCGCCAAGGAGGCTGACACAAATCCGGTGAGTCCAATATTTAAAAACGAGACAAGGTTAGCCAAATACTCCTGTCGCCAAAATGATTGATCAATCGGCAACACTTTAAAATTGTACAGGTAAACAACCACCAGAGCTGCAATCATAAACAGTTGTGACCATTCCGCAGAATCTCTCAAAAACTGTTTGGCCTCCTTTGCCGCAATCATGTAAAAGAGCCCTCTCGCTTTACGACCTTTTTTGTTTGAAAACATTCGATAACCACCAAACGACTCCTGGGCACGACTATATCCCGCAAAAAAGAAGCTGTACATAAACCACTCTCCGACAAAATAAACCGAAGCCGGGGTTAAAACTAACAAGCCTGCCAAGACCAAATCAAATTGACGATCAACGAGATATAATGACAAAAAATTAGCCGCCCAGGCACCAGGCACATAAGGCCCGGAAGGAGTTGACACGCTTGAAAGGTACTCGACAAAAGAGACAAACTCATCAGGATTGACCAGTAACTCCGGCCGCAGCATTCGAAAGATCATATAGAGGAAAATGGCAAAACAGAGACTCAGATAAAAGATGATATCCTTTGTCCGTTTTGCTGGAAAAAATCTGACCAGGAAAATAGTTGCCGCCAAGGCTACACCCACCCCTATCAGAGCAATTGAGACAACACAGGCCAACATGAACGGCCAGTAGAAGAACCCCGCCTCAAAGACCTGGCCAAAAGCGATAAAGACTGGCAAAGAGAAAACGACCATCATCCACGAGGTATAAAAAACGCTGGTCCAATAGCGCATCCCAAAAAGAGTAATGGGTTTGACCGGCGCGGCAAACAGTATCTCGTTATCAGAACTGACAAAAACCGTAGAGACAGCCGAAACCATGCAGGAAAATACCTGCATGGCAAACATAAGTATCCAGGCCATTTCAAAAATTTTCAGACTGAGAATGATACCGATCTCATTTTGGGCATGAAAAAACCTGAGGACTTTTACCGAGACCAGATACAACCCCAAGCATATTACTGCGCAAAACAGTACAACCCCGATAGCCTTCCAAGGCTTCTTTCCGGTGTAAAAAAACCGGTTTTTAGTTGAAAGGAGTATGGGCTGAAGAACCAGCCACAATGGAGTTTCTTGTGAGTTCACTGTTTGGTTTTACCGTATTTTACCGTAGTGCCTTGATAACCTCTTGCAGTTCAAAGGCCCCTGTGAGTTGCAGAAAAATATCTTCAAGAGTTGATCCTTCTTTCGCGGCCTGCTGGCGTATCGAATCGAGGCTGCCGGAGGCAATAAGCTTGCCCTCCACAATAATTGCGAGCCGGTCGCATAACTCTTCGGCAACCTCCATGGAGTGGGTTGAAAGGAAAACAGCGCCGCCGTTTCTAGCATGCTCTTTAAAAAGCTCCTTTACCACGCGGGCACTTTTCGGATCTAAACCAACCATTGGTTCGTCAACAATAATTAGCGGCGGTTCCAGCATAAAGGCTGCCGTTATGATTAATTTCTGGCGCATGCCGTGGGAGTAGCTTTCAATGAGAAAATCCTGCCACTTCAGCAGGTCGAAAAGTTCTAAAAATTTCTGGCCATTTTCCTCTGTCCGCCTGTTATCTTGGCCATAGAGACTGGCGATAAATCGCAAGAACTCCGAACCGGTTAACTTTTCATAAAGAAAAGGACGATCAGGGATATAGCCGGTTATTTTTTTACATTCATTTGGTGCCCTGGCAAGATCAAGACCGTTGATAGTAATGCTGCCAGCATCAGGTTTTAACAAGCCGGCCAGCATTTTTATGGTGGTGGTCTTACCGGCACCATTGGGGCCAAGAAACCCGAAGATTTCTCCATTTTGCACGTCAAGAGATATAGAGTCCACCGCCTGATAGGTTGCAAAGCGTTTTGATAATTTTTCGACTTTCAGCATGCTCTTCCAACTTATGTTCCTGGTTTCAAGCCCCCAGTTTAACTATCCTGGCCGGCGCTTATTCCTTAAGCCTTATTTTCAGACGACCAAGCAGCGCACCTATTTTTACCTGCTCAGCAATCTCCCCTTCTATAAATTTCACATGACTCACATCGGCAGGAAACTGATTTTTGGTCGTGTCGAGACTGATCCAGCGCTCTCCAGCACAGATCTCGTTCCAGGCATGGTAATAAAAAGCACCCTGATGATAGACGACACCTGCGGCAATTCTGGTGGGAATCCCGGCGTTTCTGGCCAAGGCAGCAAACAGGGCAGCATGTTCATTGCAATCCCCCTTCCTGGAAGCCAGCACACTCAGCGCGTCTGGAATACCGAGCACAGGGCGCTTTTCAATATTTGAATAGACCCAGTCTGCCAGTTTACGAACCTTGGCAATCCCCGAACTCTCACCTACTATCGTCTGACTGACAACAGCCCCAATCATGGGATGGTGAGCCTGAACATAGGCAGTTGCCGCCAACTCTTCTGCCTTACCAGTACAGAGCTGGGCATCTTCACTGAAAACCTCTTTGCTGATTGTCAGAACAGCGCCATCAAAACTCTGTCGATCACCATTGAGATCAAATACCTCCGGTTCGGGAAGTTCAATACCCAGACGCAAACCGTTTAAACTGGCAACATCAGTAAGTTGCCCTTCTATCGGTATCGATACTGCTGAGAGGATCTCGCTGGTAGCTTCGGCAATATTTTTTGCTTTAAATTCCGGTTCGGCAAGAAAAACAAACCCGGCCGGGGACTCTTCCTTAACGACCTCACCCTTATCATTAAGCCAACTCTTCACCCTGACCCCGGAAAAGACCTCCTCAAATTTATGCAGGTTAAAAACCCGACCATTAATTAAAATTTTTTCACGGCCTTTATATTCAACTATCGTATCCTGACCGGCAAGTGAAATTGGGTCAAAATAAGGAATTTTCACCTTTTGGCCAACCGTTAAATCGTCATGTAAAAGATAGGCCCTGCGGTTCGTTGCGAAAAATGGCGGGCTTTTCAGGTGAATAACATCATGGATTTCATCTTTACCAGTCAAAATTGTCAACTTAATATCGGTGCCATCAACGCTGCCGCTTATATTCGATGTGTAGAAGGGGGCTTCAATCTGAAAGGTAAAGGATTGCAGAAGATACGTTTGTGATAAAAGCGCTGAGCCCTCCATCTGAACCAGATGGTTCTCACCAAGTATATTGAGTTGGAGAAGAGCTTCCTGTTCAAGAGAGATCGCCCCGTCATCTGCAACTGAAAAATAATTTTTAACGTAGCCAATGCGCTCATTTTTAAAATAGACCCCGAGAAAACTAGTCCCCGAACTGCGGGCCAAAACCTGATGTTCCCGCACCTGCAAGGATTCAACAAAATAATCGCGACTTAAGAGGTGCCCAAAAAGCATAAATGTTACAGCAACTACTGTTATGCGCAAGACTGTACCGGATTTGCTCATTTCATTCTTTTGTTGGAGTTACTCGTTCTATTGAGCTACTGGAGATCTCTTCCGTGAGCAGAGAAACATACACCGCTTAACTTGATCGATAGAACAGATGGGAATCTTCAATTAATCACTTGCCATTACTTCTATTTTTCATGCTATACTGATGAACAACTAAAGGACAGATACCATGAAAAAGATTCTCGCTGTCGACAACAACCCTGTAATCCTCAAGCTAATGGAAAACTTCCTTTAAAAAACATTTCGAAACAACTCTCAACCACATGGCTGAAGGCTTCATTGAACTCACCTTTGAGCACAAGGTTGTCTATGTCAATCCTTCAGCAGCGGCCATCCTCGGACGCCCTGAGGAGCAGATCCTTTCTGAAAATTTTATCAGCTTTTTCCAGGATGCCGACCAAGCACTGCTCACCGATGCGCTTCAGGAAGTGAGGCACACCTCACCGGTAACGATAGGCGAGAAAGTGCCCTTTCAGATAAACAGCATCTTTCTGATGGCAACGTTTATTCTGGTTGAAAGTCAATCATCAAAGACCATTATTAGTATCTTACAAGATATTACCGCCCGCAAAAAAATTGAAACCGAACTGGAACAGTACCGGAACAACCTTGAGTCGATCGTACATGCTCGCACGACTGAGCTTACCAACAAATTAACCATTTCACTTCGCCCGGCCAAACACGACAATGAAACAACTCCCCGCCAACAAGTCATAACAAGCAATTTCGTGGAGCTGGCTGTTGAGGATACCGGCTTTGGCATGACACCGGGCATTCTGGCTAAAATTTTCGACCCCTACTTCACCACTAAAGAAGCAGGAGAAGGAACCGGAATGGGCCTCGCAGTTGTTCATGGCATTGTGACCGGCCACGGCGGATCGATCTTCGCTGAAAGCCAACTAAATAAAGGTTCGCGTTTTGTCGTTCAGTTTCCCGTAGCCTCTGTAGATGTTAAAGAGGAGCTCGGCGAAGACATTGAAATGTTCACCGGCACAGAACACATCCTGCTCGTTGATGATGAACCGGCGATTCTTATGATTATGGCCCAAACGCTTAGTAAACTTGGCTATAAAACAACATCGGCCAAAAATGGTCCAGAGGCCCTGGAGATATACCTACAGAACAAAGATAGCATCGATATTGTGCTAACAGACATTACTATGCCAGGCATGACAGGCCTGAGATTAGCCAAAATGTTACTTACTACAAACCCGGAACTGCCAATCATTCTCTGCACAGGCAAGCAACTCAGCCCCACGCTCTCTGACGAGCGGTTACATGAACTTGGCGTAAAATCCCTGCTGAACAAGCCCTTCTCCCTCGCTACCCTCTCTACTTCAATCCGAACAGCGCTGGTTGACGTAAAGCGCTGAAAAAATAGCACAGGGAATTAGCTTTTAGCTATTAGCCTTTAGCTTTAAAACTAACAGCTAACGGCTAAATGCTAACAGCTACCTACTTAATCAGACGTCGCCGGAGAAGCAGTGTTGCAATCAGCGTTGCCACTGCGGCAAAGGCCATGACATAAAGAGACCTTCCCACTATATTTCCAGAAAAATCTCCATAGCAGAACATTCTCGAAAGACTGACAACTGGCGTTAACGGCACACACTCCAGGAAACTTCGCGTCAGAACAGGCAACTCCCGCAGCGAGAAGAATATGCCGGAAAACAAAAACAAGGGCGTAATCACAAGTGAAATAAAATAGTTAAAAAACTCATAACTCCTGGCCAGAGCTGTCATAATAAGGCCAAGTGCAGAAAAGACCATTCCGGCAATAAATAGAACCGGCAATAAAGCCACTACCCATGGTGAGGGCCACAACCCGAAAAGCGGCATAGCCAGGATCATCACCACTCCCGAAATAAGACCTTTAAGGGCCCCCCAGATAATCTCCCCAACCGCTATCTCTTCGACCGTTACCGGGGTCATCAATATTCCTTCAAAGGTACTTTGGGTCGACAATCTGGTATATGAGCCATAGGTAGTCTCAAATGCCGCACTGTACATAACAGCTGAAGCCGCCAGCCCTGGGGCAATAAACTGAAGATAGGAGTAGCCCTCAACAAGTTCAATCCTTTGCCCCACACCAAAGCCAAAAGCCAGGAGAAAAAGTAAGGGTTGCCCAAGATTACCCACCAGGCTCGAAACAATATACTTTCGCCAGACTCTGCCGTTTCTACAGACGACTCGGATAACACCCATGCCAATTCTATGATTCATGAAGCGATCTTCCGGTTAGTTGAATAAACAGATCTTCGAGATTAGCCGGCCTTCGCAACCACTGCGGATACGGTCGGATGAGAGCATCAACCTCAGGACAATCCTTTTGCATGTACAAAAATATCCCTTCAGGCATTATCTCGCTTCGCGCGCCACAATGCTCGGCAACTTTTGCCAGTTGCCGGGCATCTTCGGCAGAACAGACCAACTCAAAAACATCGACACCAACAAGATCTTTCACCAGACGACCGGGCTCACCCTCAACAATCACCTTTCCCTGGTCAAGAATTATAACCCTGTCGCTTAAACGTGCTACTTCATCCATGTAGTGACTGGTCAACATCATGGTGACACCCTCATCCTTAAGCCTCTTGAGTCGCTGCCAGATCAGATAGCGAGCCTGGGGATCAAGCCCCACTGTCGGCTCATCAAGAATCAAAAGCTCCGGATCATGCACCAAGGCCCGGGCCAGCAACAACCTTCTGCGCTGGCCGCCGGAGAGATGGTCAATAACATCATTACGCCTATTCTCAAGCGCAAAAAACTCCAGCAACTCCTCTGATCGATGCCGCGCCTTGGCACCCACCAGATTGTAGTAGGATGCGTAGGTGATCAGGTTTTCCAGCACAGTAAGATCAGTATCAAGATTATCATTTTGAGGTACAACTCCAACCCTCGATTTAATCTGCCTGAGCTGCTCGGGAATTTCCTGCCCGAAGACCGTAAGTTCACCTGCCGTTTTCTCAACCAGGCCGAGAATAATCTGGATTGTGGTGGTCTTGCCGGCGCCATTTGGACCCAAAAAGCCCAGGCACTCGCCTGTATCGACGGTAAAATCAATACCGCCAAGCGCCTGGCGCTGGCCGAAGTTTTTTTCTAATTTTTTAGCAACTACTACATCCATATTTTATGACACGGAAAACCATGGGTTGGTTGGGTTGATTTTTTGACGATTCCCGACATTACCGTCAGGAACCGGTTGCTATGATACTAAATGTTTGCGGGAAAGTAATGCCTGATGTTGTGAATTTAAAAAAGGGGCCTCTACAGCAGCCCCTCACCCCGAAAAACTGACCCAGTTAGGCGACAATATCCACAAAGCGACTGCCCGATGAGCTCTGCTGTGCGGATTCTACAATATTGGGCGGGATAAAAAATTGGCGGCGATCAAGGCATGAGCGCCGATTGTTTGATGCGGTCGACAGGCTTACCACGATTCCTTCAACTACGGACCGGCGGCGATCACGAGCAGACTTGCGCCGTTCGTTTTTGCTGCTGTTTTTACGTGATAGAACGTGCCCTTTTTCGGGATTTCTTGTTGTTTCTCTTTGGGAATGCACTAAAATATCCATCTCACTGTTCCTACGATTGTTTTATTGTTTATATTTGCTATATCGTCAGATCGACTCAACACTTTAACCTTTAGTGATTAAAACTTTTAACTGGCTGGATATTTGATATAAGGTTTGCGACAGCACCAATTTTTTTTTTACTATCAGAAACTTTTTTCTCTGAAAGTGAATTTTTTGAGGTCGGACGGCCTCTTCTAGAGCCCGCTGTAATCGTGCCCTTAACGCCCACTATGGCAACCCTGCGGCGTCTTTGGCACCATCCACACTCCCCCTCCCGTTTGTCATGCCGAAAACCGCTCACAGGTCACTTTTTAAGGCCGATATTATGTCGTATATTCAATGGTTTAGAGCTGTTGACGATTTGACTTTTACTGGCGGACCATGTTAGAGTCTCTGGCATGGAACCGCGACATCAAGCCTCACAAAATATTGCCGATAGGCTCACCTGGCACACTGCTAATCGAGATCAAGCAGGCATTGCCGCCAACATTGCAGCGGGAGAAGATATTCCCGAAGTCTATGGCTTGGGCGAGGCAGGCCTCTTTGATGAGTTCTTTTATTTCATCGAGAAATTTGGCTTCAGCAAACTTCTTACCAAACTCGATCCCAAAAATAAAGAGCGCGTAAGCAAAGTCCCCTTTACTGGGGCAATCTATATTTACCTGATGAGGATTATCGCAGGCCTTCGATTCTTTTGGCATATTGATCCGGTTATCTTGCATTCTCAATCACTGATGCGGCTTGTCGGCTTTAATGGCAGGGAGGTCAGGGAAGGAACCTGCGCACGGGGCGTCGG
>JADGBM010000119.1 GCA_015231515.1 Desulfobulbaceae bacterium | reverse complement strand
GTGTCGAAATCCGGCGCAATAACGGCTCTACTGAAAAAATCTCCGGTGATCCAATTGAAGCCTTAAAAGCGTTGCTTCGGTCATTTGATCCCTGTGATACCGGTTATTTGCCGCGTTTCTTTGGCGGGGCTGTCGGGTATATGGGCTATGATATGGTCAGGTTTATGGAGCGGTTGCCCGAAGATAAAGCTAAACCGCCTCTTGATATCCCGGACTCATCATTTTTGATTCCTAAAATTGTCTTGATCTGTGACGCCATTCGGCAGACAATCTCTGTTGTTAACTGTGTTCTGATTGATGCGGAATTAAACCTGGAAGAGCAGTATCAAAAAGCCCAGGCTGAGATCAGCCAGGTGGTCAATCAGTTGAAAGGTCCACTCCCCCCCAGTTTGAGGGAGGGCAGCGGATTGGTTGCGCCGGATTTCGACACTATTTCCCCAGCTGGTAAAAGTTGCCAAGGGATCAAAGCCAATGAAGGAATATCGGCCCCACTTCTCGCCCCCCTGCACACTCTCCAGCAAAAAAGCGTGGTTTTTATCAATAGCCACCTTGGCAAAGGCGGTCAGAGGCGTATCCAGATCAGCCAGGATTTCCTGACAGACAGGAACCAACCCTGATTTTTCAGCCATGAATACAAAGTCAGACAGTTCTGGTTTCATCATATGGTTTTGGTGCCTTTATACTCGCTTCATCAACCGACACAGTGCAGGAAGATAAAAGGATCAAAAAAAAGTACAAAAAAAAAGCCATGGAGCCCGTATAGGCCGCATGGCTTGATCAATTCATTTTAGGTGCGTGTCGGCAAGGGTTCAGTGGGCATCAATTTTTTATAAAATCGCCACCAACCTTGACAAAGGCTATGTATCCCTTTCTTGACCACGATTACTCAGCAGTTATTTTGAACGATAAGCCCATCACTTACGATTAAGCGATGGTAAGAACAAGTTACTCTACATTTTCAACTTTTGCATGGACTGCCGGCCTAAACCGGGCAGGACTAAGCCTGAGCTACAAAGTTATTCACACAAAGTGTTAACCTTGAGACTTTCCGCGATGCAGTTCTCTTATGAAGAACCCCTTTAACGGCGGTTCTATCGATGATAGGAATAGCTGCTTTCAAAGCCTCTTGAGCTTTTTCAACTGAATTTTCTTCAATAGCGCTATAAACGGATTTAATAGCGGTTTTCATTTCAGTTCGAACTGATCGATTTCGTACTCTACAGACTTGGCTCTGTCGATTTCTTTTAATTGCAGATTTGTGATTAGCCAAAACTTCTCTCCTTAAACTATTGATATTGTTCTTGATACAACGCCAGGATCTCGCTTTGATCTGAGGTCTGGTTTCGTCTTTAAGGACGATAGCACCAAGCAGTAACAGGTCGGCCGATGCCGACGTGAGATTGACCCAAGAAAGATGGGTAAATTAAATGATTTTTTCAATTATGTCAATAGCGCACCAAACAATTATTGCACAACAAAGGCATTTGCAGGTGAGAAACTTAGGAGCCGTCAAAAAAAAACATGCCTATTTATAATGCCTTACCGTAAGGCTCCGTATGCCATCTGGCTCACTAAAACGGTCAGGATAGTTTAATACTATTTTTTTATAAAGTTTCTAGAGAGTTACTTGAGTTTAAATTATATTTCAGGTTTAATAAAACATGGGCCAAATTTTTGACTTACTGCGCTGGCAGGATCTAGTCGACATCACTATCGTTTCTTTTATTATTTACAGGGTCATTCTGCTGATTCGTGGTACACGAGCCGTGCAGATGCTTGCCGGTATTGCTGTGCTCATCGGGGTATATTTCGGCGCCCGGGAGCTGCAGTTCATGACCCTGTACTGGCTGCTTGGCACTTTTTTAAGCTCAATTTTCCTGATCATTATCATTATTTTTCAGCGTTATATCCGCAGGGCGCTGACCCAGATGGGGCAAGCCTCCCCATTCACAAAGTCAATGGAAGAAACTATTCAGACTCTCGATGAAATAATCATAGCCGCAAAGACCCTATCCTTTAAAAAACTGGGCGGTCTGATTATTCTTGAGCGAGAAACCGGCCTGAAAGATTATATCGAATTCGGGCAGTCTATCGATGCAAAGCTCAGCGCTGAGTTACTGATCAGCATCTTCCAGACCTCGTCTCCACTCCATGATGGTGGCGTGCTGGTCAGTGCAGGCCGCATCATGTCCGCACGTTGCGTTCTACCCCTTACCAAGAATCCCTATATCTCAAAAGAGCTCGGCACACGTCACCGTGCTGCCATAGGAATATCAGAAGAGACCGACGCCGTTGTTGTGGTAATATCTGAAGAGACAAGCCAGATATCCCTGGCGCAGCACGGTGCCATTACTTCGAATCTTGACGAGAAAACTCTACGTAAACGGTTACAGGCAATACTCTCGGCAAAAGAATCCCACACAATGGTCTGGAAAAATTGGTTAAACAGATAATACAAAGCTACAGGCAACAAAAGCTTTCCTGGCCCAAGGACTGGTTTCTCAAGTTTATCTCAGTCCTTTTTGCCATTTTCTTATGGTACTTCGTCGCCGGGGAAGACCGGGTTGATATGAATGTGCAAATCCCGGTTGAGATTGTAAATCTCCCGCGTGGTCTGGTGATCTCAAACCAGTTCAAACCCCTGCTAGACGTTACGGTCACCGGCCCCCGCGGGATGATCAAGAAAATTTCAGAGCAAAGCATCAGCCGTTCTATTGACCTGTCTGAAGCATCCCCCGGCAACATTGTTGTCAATAACGCCCCGGATTCGATCAAATTCCCACGCGGTATCGAAACCCTTCGCATAAACCCGACTCAAATAGTGTTATCAATCGACAAACTCATTGAGAAAACTATTTCTATCGAATCAAAATCGGCTGGAAAACTTTCCGGCGATTATGAACTTGACTCCATCACACTTGAACCAAACTCTCTGACCTTATCCGGCCCACTTGAAGTGCTTAAAGATATCGACATGCTAGAGACCAGAGCCATTGACCTGACGAACATGAAAAGCTCTTCTGTCAAGCAGATATCTCTGAACTTACTGCCGGAAGTTGCCAACCTTATCGGCGAATCAATAGTCACAGCCCGAATAAAGATACGGGACAAACTGGAAACCAAAAATATTCGCCGCATACCAATAACTATTGAAGGTTTAGCGGAAAACAGAACCGCAACGATCAAACCCAACTCGTTTACAGTTACGGCCCAGATCCCTAAAGCCCTTATCAGAAACACCGAGAAACTGAGCACCCTTTTTAAGGCTTCCACAGATGTCAGCGCGCTGCCGGACGGTACCCATGAAATAAAAATTGAAGTGAAAATACCGGCCGGGATCACAGTAGATGAAATATCACCGGAAACAGCCGCTATTACCCTTACCTCCAAAGATCCTGTCATTGAAAAACCGACCACGAGCGACCCACCTTAATCGCTTAACCAACAACTTGTAACTTTATTCAATTAGGAACAGATATATGCGGCGACTTTTTGGCACTGACGGCGTACGAGGCACAGCAAACATTTATCCAATGACCACTGAAATAGCCATGCAAATTGGCCGTGGCATCGCTTTTCTGGTTAAGGATAAGATACATGGACACCGTATCGTCATTGGTAAAGACACCCGCATATCCGGGTATATGATTGAAAATGCTCTGGCAGCCGGTATCTGCTCTATGGGGGTTGATGTTCTCCTGGTAGGCCCTCTGCCGACTCCGGGAATTGCCTTTATCACGCATTCCATGCGAGCCGATGCCGGAGTTGTGATTCCATTATAATTCAAGCTGTTATGCATTTAAGTCGTAAGCCTGGGTTCTGGAAAGCTCGAATAATAAAATAAAAAATCACATATCAAATCTGCTCAGACTTCGACACCGTCACACGAGTCCGGAACCGAGCGCAAGCGCGATTCCAAACAGCAAAATCCCGGTGAAGGTCTGGATTGTTTTAATCGTTATCTTTTTCAAAAATCTCTTGCCGACACGCACGCCGCTGAAAGCCGCCAATATGCCGGCCATGATCAAAGGCCATTGCTCTGGGTTAATAGCACCTGCTTTACCGGCCATGAAGAAGAGAGCCGCATAGCTTATGAGCCGGGCCATGTCGACCATGAAGCCTATAACCGCATTGGTTCCTACAAAGGCCTCCGTTGACACCCCTGTTTTGGCTAGAAAGGCTGATCGCAAGGCGCCTTGATGTCCTGATAACCCCCCAAAGAAACCAGAAAGCATACCACCCAGAAAGAGATACTTACGGTCGAAGTGCAGACGGCGCAGTCCTGGCAAAAGCTCAAACAGGGAAAAGGCCAGCATGAGTGCCGCCATAATAAGCTTCAGCGGTGTAATGACCGCTGTCCGAGAGCCCAGCGTATAGGTTGCCACTTGCTCGACCCCAGACAGATAACCAAGAGCTGTGACGCCAGCAAAAGCTGCAATGATAGCTGGGATGCCGAATTTTAAAACGACGGTCCGGTCAGCTTTTTGGCCAAACACCATGATTTTAAAAATATTATTGGCACCATGCACAACCGCCGTAGCCGCTACGGCCACTTCAAGCGGAAAGAACAGGGCAAAGACCGGCATCAAGAGGGTGCCGAGACCGAAGCCGGAAAAAAGGGTCAAAGCCGAGACCAGTAAGGCCGCACTACAGATAACAATATAGCTCATTGTGCTGTGAAACCCTCATTAGAGAAGACGCCTTGTATCAGGAAAACTTAAAACTGCCGCGAGACTGAGTTTTTACTTTGTACATTGCGGTATCAGATTTTTTCATAAGGTTGTCAATGTCGGCACCATCCTCAGAAAAGCAACTGATTCCAATACTTGCGCCTATTGCACATTCATTGTCTTTGAAGGTAATCAAGTTCATAAAGTTGGCGAGTCATATAGGCGGGGTTAATCATAGTAAGAGTCAGGTCGGGAGAGATGGTCAGGTCTCGTTCTTCCATTCTTAGCTTATGATATGATCTTTTGTCTCGGCTGTGACTGGTGCCTTGAACTCAGTAATGTCTGTTACGATTGCCTCGATGGCAGTCAGTTCCCCTGATTTATTTGTGCACGGTCTGTTGCGCTGGTTAATTAACCGGGTTTCACGTGATTTAGTAATTATCTGGTATTCATAAAAAGGCTCCATTTCGCCTTCAAGAAGTTTATTCCACTGGTTATTGAAATAGTTTTTCCAGTCAGGATGAATAATCTCCTCCATCAGTCGCGGGCGTTTGTAAAACTGATCGGGACTGTAGCCGCTGATATCTATTGAGGCCTTGCTGACAAAATCATAGCGTCCGCTTGGAAGTGCCATTCGATAAATCATGTCAGGCGCATTGTCCATCAACTCTTCGAACTGGTCGACACTGCGCATAAGGAAGTTGAGTGATTCTTCGTATTTGCTCATGTATTTAGCGACGAAAATGCCAAAGAAACAGCTGATGCCAAAAAACATTCCCCGTATATAGAGGTTCTCTGGGGGGATATCGGTCAAAAAGAGTTCGAGTAATCCCAGCTGTTGTTCCGAGTTGAAAAAGAACCATTCCACAAATGAGTCCAGAATCCAGAAGGTTGTTGTAATGCCGAGGATAAACAGTAGAAGGTTTCGGATTGATGATTTTGAGAGGCTGTTGGTGGTCGTTTCACGGGCCATGAAATTGCCAAGCAGAATGGCCAGAAAAATGAGAAGTAAACAGGAGAAAACCGTGATCAGAATCTCGCGGGATGTCCATTTTGGCGATTGGGATAAACTGTTGGTGAGAAATTTGTTTTCAAGTGTGTGAAAGGGGGAGTCATTGATCTTTTTCCAGGCTTTCAGGTGTTGGTCGATTGTGCTGATAAGTTGACCGTCGGCAGTTTTAGAGGCGGCAAAAAACACCTCGGTCTTCTTAAATGTTATCGGTGTGGCACGTAAATCATAGTTCTGGGCAGCCTTTTTCCCTTGAAAGGCACTGAAAATACCTGCATCGACAACGCCTGTAATTACCGCACTGGTTAACTGTTCATAGGAGTTAATATGTCTTGTGATTGGTTGTATGCCAAGTTTGCTGCAAACTTCCCTGAAATTATCGCCAATGCTGTCTTGATTAATGTAACCTACTGTTTTGCCGTCAAGATCGGCAATTTGGCGGATGTCCTGACGATCAGACTGTATGAAGATCTGGTTTCTCTGGGCGGCGGTTTTTTCAGTCGAGAATGTCAGTAATTTTTGCCTGTCATCTGTTTTGACCAGGCCCATGCTGAGATCAAGAGAGCCATCCTCAAGCCCATCGATGACGTTCTTTAAGGAGCCAAGGAATTGGTACTCCAGTTTCCAGCCTTCCTGTTCTGCAACTTTTTTTAAGAGTTCGGCGTGAAATCCAGTCGGCAGACCCTTATTTTCATAAACAAAGGGGAAATTAAGATAGATTCCTACCCGTACAGTTTTGATGAGTTGAGGGGGCGATGGCGATGGTGAAGGGAGTTCTTCTGAGCATAAAGCAGATTTCTGGAAGCAGAGAATGGTTAAACAAAGAGCAAGGAAAAAGCCAAAGCAGAGATTTTTCATAGTGGCCTCGTTTGGAGTGGAACTGCAAAAGTTTCTATGTGACTATACGTTACGTTTCGGTGGTTTCCGCTATTTTGGGGGCATCACCTGAATAGTTTCGTTTCTATTAGTATACTATTAATATGATGTGCCCTGTCAAGAAGCGATTTCGGCTGGAGTAAAAGCTGGTATGACGGGAATAGAATAAGGGGGTTAGCCCCTGAGATAGATAAGGAACTCTTTGTTGCCCTTTGGGCCTAAAATCGGAGAATCTGTAACTCCCATTGAGGATAGGCCGATAGTGGTGATAAAAGAGAGGATATCTTCAACTACCTGGCTGTGTAAGTCAGGGTCTTTGACAACCCCCCCCCTTGCCTACGTTGCCTTTGCCGACCTCAAATTGGGGTTTGATCAAGGCCAGTATGGCAATCTCCTTGGAAAACAAGGGCAAAAGCGGCGGCAAAAGTATCTTGAGGGAGATAAAGGCGGCATCTATAACTGCCAGTTGAATTGGTTCGTCAAAATCTGCCGGGGTGAGATGTCTGGCGTTGGTTCGTTCCTTGACGATAACTCGATCATCTTGCCGGAGTTTCCAGTCAAGCTGACCATAGCCAACATCCACTGCATACACTTTTTTGGCACCATTTTGCAGGAGACAGTCTGTGAAACCACCTGTTGAGGCCCCGATGTCAGCACAGATAAGTGATTGTGGATTGATGGCAAAATATTGAATTCCTTTTGCCAGTTTCAGCCCCCCCCGACTTACAAAAGGACAATCCTGTCCCTTGACTGTAATCTGGCTGTCAATCGGGACCATGACTCCCGGTTTGTCCGATCTGTGTGAACCTACTTGTACCAGGCCAGCCAATATGAGCGCCTGGGCTTTCTGCCTTGTGTCAGCAAGCTTGGTATCAACTAATAGTTTATCGAGGCGAATTTTCATTTAACTGTTCATTTAGGGTACGTGATAGTAACGGAAATTTTTATATCTCTTTTAGCTAGGTGCTCATTGCTAAAAGCAAACTTTATATAATGAACTGAAAGCCCGCACGCAGTGCACTAAGTTCAATAAACCGCCCGCTTCGCTTGAGGCGCAGAGTACGCAAAGATTTTAGTTGATCTCCGTTATCGGGAGTCGCAATGACGTTTGAAAAGATTTTTTGCCACGGAAACACACAGAAACACACTGATAACTGCTTTTTTCGTGTGTTTTTGTGGCTAATTTAAGCAGGTAATCTTTTAAGTCCGCTGTGTAAATCATACGTGATAAAAGCTACTGTCCATCGGCCTTTCGGAGGATATCGCAGAGCTCATCAGCCATAGTGCCGATTGTGGCATGGTCTTTGCCTTCAAGCATGACCCTGACAACTGGCTCTGTACCGGAAAGGCGAACCAGGATTCGACCGTCCTTGCCGAGTTTTTTCTCCATTTTTTTAACACTGCTTTGAAAGTTTGGTACCAGGTCTAAATCAAGCTTTTTGCTGGTGCGAACATTCTTAAGTACTTGGGGAAAGGCCTCCATGATCTTGGCGAGTTCTGACACCGGTTTGTTTTGTTTGATCATGATGGCCATGAGTTGGAGTGCTGCCAGAATACCATCGCCTGTAGTCGAATGATCCAGGAAAATCAGGTGACCGGACTGCTCTCCGCCAAAATTGTATTTGTTAGCGCGCATATTCTCAACAACGTAGCGGTCGCCGACAGCAGTGCGAACCAGTTTGCCGCCGATTTTGTCCATGGCTATTTCCAAACCGATATTGCTCATAACGGTGGAGACAAGGGTTTTCTTCTTAAGCTTCTTTCTGGCCATAAGGTCAGCCGCACATATGGCCATAATATGGTCACCGTCCACAATAGCACCGTTTTCATCGGAGACAATGAGCCGGTCTCCGTCCCCATCCAGGGCAATACCAATATCGGCTCCGACCTCAAGAACCTTTCGGGAGATGAGTTCCGGGTGCAGGGCTCCGCATTCATGATTGATGTTTTTACCATCAGGAGAGACCCCTATTTTTATGCGCGTACGGTTTGCCATCTGAAACTCTCCGTCTTATCCCCCAAACAGTTCTTGAAGCCCTTGATTTCGATCAGCCGATCGCATCAGGGTTTCACCAATCAGAGCCGCCGTTACCCTGT
>JADGBM010000118.1 GCA_015231515.1 Desulfobulbaceae bacterium | reverse complement strand
CCTGGGCTAGTATGTTACGCCCCTTTGGGGCTGAGGAAAAACACCCGCTAAGGAGGAAATGTTACTACTTAACTGTTTTTAGCTCAAGCCGAATATTTACGGGGAATTGGATATTTCTGTAACAAAATCAGTAGTTTTGGTTGAGTGCCGATAACTTATCCAAAACTGGTGGTAAGTAATTATTTTTATGATTAGCACTAATATTCCGCAAGCCGTCACCCCGGCAGGCTTTAAGCCGGGGTCCAGTAAAGAGAACAGAATGGACCCCGGCTTACTACCTGCCGGGGTGACGACAAAAGTAGAGGCTCTTATCCAGCACTGCTGGGCTGGGCCTCTGGAGTAAAAGGCAATCAAAATCCCCCCAGGTCCCCCTTTTTAGATAAGCGACGCAGGAGACTTCGAAGGGGGATTTAGGGTGATTTTTTCTTGGAAATAGTACATTTACATGAAGCTATCATAAATCAAAAAAGATTCAGGGTGATTTCCTTTTTTTAGTAGAATAACCGCTCAAATTTTTACCACAGCTCACAGCATACCTGACCTCAATTTACGAATCGGGTCGACAGTCAAAGCTGGTCAATGCCTGGGTTATTGCGCTCCTGGAGGCATAGTACCGACGCATCTCCATCTTTCCGTTATACGCCTGAATTCGACAGAAAAAGCAGTTGACTGGCCAACCTTGATCGCACAACACGCTGAATATTTTCTCAATCCCTCTGATTTTATTTGAAACAGAACGGATGTAAAGATATTTTTATTGGATTAATTTTTCGTAGTGCGATATCCTATATGTCCAAGGAAGAAGTCTTTTGCTGTCAACAATGACAGGGAAAATGTGAAGGTTTTTCGGGAGGGTGTTTATGGAAAAGCGAATGCGCTTAGGTGATCTTTTAGTAAAGAAAGGTTTAGTGAAGTCTGAGCAGGTTGATGAAGCCCTGCGGATTCAGGTGGGTGGCAATCGACGACTTGGATATATTCTCATAAAAATGGGTGCGATTACAGATAATCAGCTCCTGGAAGTGCTATCTGGCCAGCTTGATGTGCCGATTATCAAGATCGATGATGAGTTTTCTGTGGAAGTTAAAAACGTTCTCCCCAGGTATTTATGCCAGAAATATACTGTAGCACCGTTATCAAAGGAGCCCAGCAATATCCTTAGTCTGGCGATGATGGATGCTTCCGATGAAGCGGCCATTTCAGACATCGAAAATTATACCGGGATGGTGGTCAAGCCGATGCTTGCCAGGGAGAAAGATATAACCTCTGCTATTAAGCAACATATACCTTTTTCCTCCAAAGATATTTTTAACCCCCATGTCTTTAGTCGCGCCACCAAGGTTACCTCGACTGTCGCGTTGGTGCTACTGGTGATTGTCGGCGTTGTATTTTATAACTATGTGCAGACTGAAAAATACGGAACCATCTCAGTTATTGGAGATTCTAAAACTTATAAAAATCACGATCTGATGGTTGGTATAGAAGGTAGCGGCAAGATTTCCCTGCTTGGCCATGGCGCTTATTCGAAAGGGTTTTATTCTGTGACCTTTAATTCGGAAGGCCCCCTGCAAACCTTTGTGGAGCAGAAAAGAAAGAATTTTTCCGATAAGCAGTATGACTGGCTGATGTGGGTAGTTGAGAAAAATCTGTCTGTGGCAAAATGAGAACTATGAGTTTTGGGCGGTGGGTGTGCAACTCAGAGCTCAAAACTCAGGACTCTTAAAACATGGAACTGGACAACGATTCGGCCGGAACCGGCATCGCAGCCGCAGCATTTGCCGGCATTTTTGCCTGGATATGGAAGCCTCCCACCAAAGAAAATTCGAGCCCTTCAAGTTTTATCCGGATTTTCTTGCGAATCATCACCATTTTCTTTCGCGAATTTCAGCGCGATAGTATCCCCTTACGTGCAAGTGCTCTAACCTTCACGATTGTTCTCTCCCTTGTTCCGACCCTGGCCTTAGGCACCGCTGTTTTAAAAGGGCTTGGTGCCGGGGATCAGATGCGTCAGGCGGCCTATCGTTTTATCGATCAGCTTGATTCTGGCAGTGATGCCCAGCCGGATGTCCTGGAAAGTGACCCGGACGGCCCTCTTAAACAACAGGCTGGCCCATCTCCAGAGAAAAAGGAGGTAATTGCTTCTCAGAGCCTTCATGGTACTTCGTCACCGCCTAAGGATCCGCAGCTTGCCGGCCATCTGCGCCGGGCAGCCGATCAGATTTTTGACTATGTTGACAAGACTGATTTTGCTGCTTTAGGGGCTTTTGGAGTCGTCGGTCTAGTGCTGGCTGTATTGAGTGTGCTTGGCAGTATTGAAAAATCCATGAACGTTATCTGGCAGACCAGTCGGGGCAGGCCTTTTGGTCGGAAACTGATGGATTATCTGGCCTTAATGATTCTGCTGCCGCTGTCAGTGAATCTTGCTCTGGCCACCGAAACAATGATTCAGAATCAGGCCCTGTTCTCCGCTGTCAGCCAGATTATGCCAATCGACTGGCTGACTGGTTTTGCGATCAAGATTTTACCAACAGTATTTGTGGTGGGTACCTTTGTGGTTCTCTACCGGTTTCTGCCGAACACTACGGTCAGGATGGGGCCAGCACTTGTTGGAGGTATTGTGGGTGGCTTATGCTGGTTTGCAGTACAGGGACTGTATGTGAAGATGCAGATTGGGGTGGCTCGCTACAATGCCATTTATGGTTCTTTTGCCACCTTGCCGCTGTTTTTGTTGTGGCTCAATATTGCCTGGATAATATTTTTAGCCGGGGCCGAGGCCTCGTTTGCCTGTCAGGTCTGGCGTGATTACAACTGGCAGCGGCCTAAGTTGAGTCCCGGTCGGGAATTGTCGCTTGCATTTTCTTTGCTTGACGTAATTGGTGCTGATTTTAAGGGTCGTGGGGTGGCGACCATTGCTGAACTTGCCGAAAGACACCCTGGATATACGCCTGGAGAAGTTTCTGCGGTGCTTGACAGGTTGAATCAGGGCGGCTTAATTCATCATGTTGATGATGAGGCCCAGATTGGTTATGTCCCTGCGTCTCCAGTTGAAGAGATACTGCCTTCTGAGGTGGTTGATCTGGTTATTGGCGCACTTGATGACCAAGCACACCCACTTGCCAGGCAGTTTACTGAATCTGCCAAACACTCTTTAGATCAGCCTAGCACAGTTTGATTATTGGCCACGGAAACACACAGAAGCACACTGAAAACTGCATTTTAGAATAGGGGGATTTTGATCTTTCCCAGCAAGCAAGCTGGATAAGAGCCTCTACAACCGTAGTTTTAACAATTTTTGAGGTCTCTTGACTGGCAGCTGAAATCTCTTCCATGGAGGCAGACGTTTCTTCAAGGGATGCCGCCTGTTCTGAAGCGCCTTCAAAACTGTCTTTGTAGGTAGAAAAAACAGTACACATATGTAGAATCATCCTTATCGTATATCGTAAAGAACGGGCAGCATGAAATACGAAACAGATGGAGGTGGCTTATGTTAAACAGTACATATTTTTTATTGGTAATTTTTGTCGCAGGAGGACTATTGTCACTTTCGGACAAGGCGTCATCGAATTCTGGGTTTGAAGAGGCTACCTTGGCTGGGGGCTGTTTCTGGTGCATGGAAAAGCCTTTTGAAAAGCTTGATGGGGTTACAGCAGTTATTTCTGGATATAGTGGCGGTACCAGTAAAGACCCAAACTATGACAATTATGGCCAGGGCGGGCATCTCGAAGTGGTCAAGGTGATCTTTGACCCGGCAAAGATCGGTTACGATGAGATTCTTGATGTATACTGGCGTCAGATTGATCCAACCGATGATGGTGGTCAGTTTGTCGATAGAGGGCGCGCCTATTCATCGGCTATTTTTTATAACAGTGATCAACAAAGAACCATAGCCGAGGCTTCCAAGAAACGGTTAGCTGCAAGTGGCGTCTTTGATAAGCCGATTATAACACCCATACAGGCAGCTACGGAGTTTTACGCGGCCGAGGACTATCACCAGGATTATTATAAGAAAAACCCGCTGCGCTATGGGTATTACCGGGCTGGTTCAGGACGAGATACCTTTCTTGAAAAAGTATGGGCTGCTCGGGAAGAGAAAGAGATGAGTAAGAACGAAGATGATCTGCGAAAAAAATTGACTCCTTTGCAATATGAGGTCACCCAGAATGAAGGCACTGAGCCGCCTTTTGATAACGCCTATTGGGATAACAAGGCGCCTGGCCTTTACGTGGATATTGTCTCTGGAGAGCCGCTGTTCAGCTCCATTGATAAATATAAATCCGGCACCGGCTGGCCAAGCTTTACCAGGCCTCTTGTTAAGGAAAATATTGTTGAGAGAACAGATCGAAAACTTTTCTCTGTTCGTACTGAGGTGCGCAGCAAGAAGGGTGATTCTCATCTAGGGCATGTTTTTAACGATGGTCCAGAACCCACAGGATTACGATACTGCTTAAATTCAGCTGCCTTGCGGTTTGTGCCCGTGGATCAACTCGAATCCGATGGCTACGGCGAGTACCTGCAGCTGTTTAAATAGCTGCGGGGACTATACTTGTTGAATCTTTTGGGCCACGGAATACACTGAAAGGGTTAAGGGTTAAGGGTTAAGGGGTGTCTCCTGTTTTTGGTGACGATGGTGTTCTAAATCCCCCCAAAGAAACGTATGCTTTTTAATTTCCGTGTCATTCCGTGTGGTTCAGTGGCCAAAAAACCTACTGTAGGTGAACAAATACAGAGAACAATATTTCCTGTGCTTTGATCAGTTTTTATGGCTAGAATGAACCTATGGAAATTATCACCACCCATCTGCATGCTGATTTTGATTCCCTGGCCTCTATGGTGGCGGCGCATAAGCTCTACCCTGAGGCCATTATGGTTTTTTCCGGGTCCCAGGAGCGCAATGTTCGTGACTATCTTGCCCATACCCAGCTGCCCCACGAGTTTCAACGTCTTAAAAATATCGATATCGCTGAGATTACTAAGCTGATCATCGTTGATACCCGTCAGCAGAATCGGCTTGGTAGATTTGCTGATTGTCTTGTTAATGATGGTCTTGTTGTGCACATTTATGACCATCATCCTAGGGCGCCTGGCGATCTGTCCAGCGCGTATGAAGTTGTAGAGAATGTTGGTTCTACTACCACGATCTTTGTTGAGATCTTTCAGGAAAAAAAGATTGTTCTGACCGAGGAAGAGGCAACCCTGATGGCGATGGCCATCCATGAAGATACCGGCTCTTTTACCTTTGACACCACCACCCCGCGAGATCTTGAGGCGCTGGCCTGGCTTCTCAGGCAGGGCGCCCAGGTAACACCTGTCGCTCAGTTTATCTCTATGGAGCTCTCCAGCCGGGATCTGGGCATCTTAAACGAAATGATCAATACGGCCTCCACCTACACGATTCATGGCGTTGATATAGTCATTGCCCGCATCAGCTTGCCTGAATATATCGACGAGTTTGCCCTTCTGGTTCGTAAATTTATGGTGATGGAAAATCTTAACGCCCTTTTTGCCATAGCCAGCATGGGTGAGCGGGTTTATTTGATAGGCAGAAGCCGGGTTCCTGAGGTGAATGCTGGAAAAATAGCCATGGAGTTTGGGGGGGGCGGACACGCCTCTGCGGCCTCTTCCACGATTAAAGACATGACTTTGATTGAGGCGGATGAGAAGCTGATTGTGCTTTTGCATAAATATGTCCACCCAATACGGTTGGCAAAAGATCTGATGTCGTCACCGGTTATTTCGGTCGGCCCCGATGTCAGTATTGAGCAGGCCAACACGATGCTGACCCGCTATAGTATCACTGTGCTGCCGGTGCTTGACAAGAAAAAGGTGCTGGGCATTATTTCCAGGCGTGTAGTTGAAAAGGCTATTTATCACGGCTTGGGAAATTTTCCGGTCTCTGACTATATGAGTACTGATTTCGTTGCGCTTGCACCAGAGGCAACCTTGGCCGAGATCCAGGAAGTGATTATTGGCAACAGACAGCGGTTCATCCCTGTTGTTGAAGGGCAGCGGATTAAAGGGGTAATTACCCGAACGGATCTGATCAGTGTTCTGGTAGATGATCCAGCACACAACAGTTCGATATCATTAAGTAAAACCAGTTCTCCGGCAATTGAACGAAACCGTAATCTAAACGCGTTAATGGTTAACTGCCTCTCTGCCGAAATGATAACGCTGCTCCGGACTATTGGCGAAGTGGCCCAAGTGCATAAATATTCAGCCTATGCCGTCGGCGGGTTTGTGCGGGACCTGCTTCGGCATACCGCTAATATGGACCTCGATGTGGTTGTTGAAGGTGATGGGATTGATTTTGCCAAACATCTGGCGATACAGCTTGATGGCACGGTGCGGGCCCATGAAAAGTTCAACACGGCTGTGGTTAAGTTGAAAAATGGCTTTCGTATTGATGTGGCGACAGCCCGCCTCGAATACTATGAATATCCGGCTGCTATGCCCACGGTTGAGTTAAGTTCCATTAAACTCGATCTTTACCGTCGTGATTTTACAATTAACGCCCTGGCTATCCACTTAAATTCCGATAAATTCGGGATTATGGTGGATTTTTTTAATTGCCAAAACGATATTCGTGATCGCCAGATTCGGGTGCTGCATAATCTGAGTTTTGTGGAGGACCCGACTCGGATTTTCAGGGCGATCCGCTTTGAACAGCGCCTCGGTTTTTCACTGGGAAAGTTAACAGAACGCCTGATGAAAAAGGCGATCAAAATGGATATGTATGGCAGGTTTACCGGCGGGCGGTTTTTCCATGAACTTCAGTGGATTTTATCGGAAGAAAACCCCCTTCCGGCGATCTATCGGATGGATAAGCTTAAGTTGCTTGGTTTCCTGGATAAATCCATACTGTTAAACCAGCGTCTTAAAGATATTTTGCGTGAAACGCATCGGACGGTAGCCTGGTACAAACTTCTCTATCTCGATGAGCCTTTTTCACAGTGGCAGGTCTTTATTATGGCTCTGACTGTGCAGTTAAGCGCCAAAAAGGTGGTGGCTTTCTTTGAAAAATTCAGTGTGCCGGAACGGTATAAGGTGAGCTTGGTAAAAAATAAGGTTGCGGTCAGTAAAATTGAAAAAGTCCTGCTGAAACGATTTCTTGATATTGAGCCTGGAGATTCCGGGAAAAGTACCGCCACGGCCTTTAAAACGCCTGACCCAGCCAAAATTACTGCTAAGGGGCCACCCTTGAAGATAAGTGAGGTGTATTGGCTGTTAAAAGGTTTGAGCACTGAAGCCCTGCTTTTTTTGATGGCAGTTATGGAAGAAAAATCAGGGAAGAAAGCGGTCTCTCTCTATGTCACCAATTTACGGGATGAGAAAACCTTTCTGCATGGTCATGACCTGCGGGAAATGGGCTATAAGCAGGGGCCGAAATACGCTAAAATTCTAAATCATCTCCTGGAGGCCAAACTTGACGGTATCGTGGGCAGCCGCCAGGAAGAGGTGGACTTTGTGAGAAAATACTATCCGCTCGCAGAGCGCTAATTTGAAAAATACAGACAATGACTATCATCCAACAGATTATTATACTTGCCCCGCCCCTGCTTTTCGCCCTGACAATTCATGAATATGCCCATGGCTATGTGGCTTATCAGTACGGCGATCCCACCGCCTTTAATCAGGGAAGACTTACTTTAAATCCCTTGAAGCATATTGACCCACTTGGCGTGCTTTGCTTCATTATCTTGAAGATTGGCTGGGCCAAGCCGATCCCTGTGAATGCGGCCTACTTCAAAAATCCACGGCATGATTTGTTGTGGGTGTCACTCGCCGGACCTGGGGCAAATCTGGTTGCCGCAGTCGCCAGTGCCTTGTTGCTGAAAGTGCTGACGCTTTTTTTGCACCTTGTGCCTGCCGTTGTGTTGTTGCCGGTGTTGCAAATGGTTTCGGCCAGTGTATGGATTAATATCGTGCTGGCAGTGTTTAATCTGGTGCCCATCCCACCCCTTGACGGAAGCAAAATTCTCTCGGGGCTATTGCCTCCAGATATTGCCAGGAGCTACGCACGGATAGAGCCCTACGGTTTTATTTTCTTACTCATCCTTTTTTATACGGGAATCCTGCCCAAGATGATAATGCCGATCATCGCCTTTGCGCAGAATTTGATGGTCTGATGGTTGCGTTTGAACAGTAGGAATCCGTTTGGTTGAGCTTTGCGAAACCCATCAGAATCTGTGCTGGAAAGCTGATCATGGTGCCATTTGTTAAGCTGAAGTTCCAGCCCAGAACACAAGCCTGACCATTAAAAAACAACCTAATTTCAAGTGATTAACTGCATGAAATTGCTTTTTTGGGCCTAATGTTGTAGTCATGTAAATATCAAAACTATATTAATAATAGCTTGCCATAGAACGAATTGTGTGCTATTTGTATAGTTATGTATATTATAAACGTTCCAAATAGAAACTCACCACCGGCCATTTTGCTCAGGGAGAGCTTTCGTGAAAATGGTAAGGTGAAAAACCGCACTCTCGCAAATCTGACTTGTTTGCCAACACACTCTGTTGAAACTTTACGTCGTTCTCTCAAGGGAGAAAATTTAGTTTCACCGCAAGAGGCTTTTGAGATTATTGAAGATGGCTCACCTGCCCATGGGCACATTGATGCTGTTTTAACAGCCATGAAGCGTCTTGGTTTTTCCCGTCTTATTTCGTCTGGAAACTCTAGGCAACGTGATTT
>JADGBM010000117.1 GCA_015231515.1 Desulfobulbaceae bacterium | reverse complement strand
GGAGTTGAGCGAGCTGCCGGATGATCGTGATCTTGATGTTGCTGGGTATCGGGATAGAAGCTATTCTGTATTTGCAGTGCATCCAGGCAAGAACAACTTGAAACAGTTTAATGGCTTTTTCCAGGCTCAGGCGATCTGGGATGAGATTATGGCCCAAACCATTGCTGAGTATTGTACTGATCATCCTGAGCAGCGGATGGTCGTAATTGCCGGCAGGGGTCATGTTGTTAAGAGTGACGCGATTCCTCCTCGGGTTGAAAGACGTATCGGCGCCGCTCAGGCAATTATTCTGAACTCTGACGGTGGAGAGCTCCACCCCCCTGAAGTTGATTATCTCGTATTTATGCCCCAGGTGGAGTTGCCTAGAGTCGCTTTGATGGGGATTGTCATGCGAATGGATACTGAAAATGAGCAGATAGTAATTGAAAAAATTTCGCCGCAGAGCCCTGCCGAAAAGGCAGGCATAACGACAGGGGATATTTTGCTTGCCCTTGACGGTGAGTTGGTAAATAGTGTTGAAGATGTTAAGGTTTTCATGATGACGAAAAAGGTAGGCGACAAGTTGTTGCTTACTGTCCAGCGAGATCGTTTTTTTCTGGATGACAAAAAAATAGATATTGAGATGCAACTTTAGGAGCCGTCAAAAAAACAACATGGCTATTTATGATGCATTACCTTACGGCTCCTTATGCCATCTGGCTCACTAAAACGGCTAGGTTATTTTCTGACAATGGCTTAGGTAAGCCGTCGTTCAAAAAGCACAATGAAGACTCAAGATAATCCGCGTAAAATTCTGCAAGATATTGGAAAGACATTGCGATTCCATGCCTCGTTAGGTCAAGATTCCTACCTCAACTCGGAGGCGATCCATTCGTTTTTGAGTATTCCTTTGCGGGATATTGATGCCGATCCCGCAAAGAAAAGGTTCTCGGAGGTCAGTCAGGCCGCGCATTGCAAAGAGGCGCGTGACTTTAAAAAAGTTGACCTTACCCAGAAAACACTTGTCGATATAAAGCGTGAGCTTGGAGATTGCACCCGGTGTAGCCTTCACGAGGGGAGAACCAGGATCTTGTTTGGAGCCGGCCCAGCTGATGCGACAGTGTTTATTGTTGGTGAATGGCCGAACAGGGTTGATGATGCTGAGGGAGTTTTGTTTAGTGATGAGCAGGGAGAACTGCTCCGGAAAATGTTCCAAGCCATTAATATTGACTTAAACGATACCTACCTGACAAATATCGTAAAATGCAGGGCCTCGGAAGAGTCTCCGCCGGAAAAAGACCATCTCTCTGCCTGTCGTCCGTTTCTACTAAGTCAAATTGATATTATTTCACCGAAAGTTATTGTTACCCTGGGCCCTTTAGCGGCCCAGGCACTGTTGAGCACCAACAAACTTCTTATTCACCTTAGGGGGCGGGTGCATCGATATAAAATGATCCCGCTGATTCCTATCTTCCACCCATCCTACCTGTTGAAAACACCAGAAATGAAGAAGGCTGCCTGGATTGACCTGCAACTTGTTCAGCGTGAGCTACTCAAAAAAGGCTAGCACCCTCCATGCTTTTTGAGCTCTTTGCTGGAACCTGTCTATTAATCCAGCAAACCTTGAAATACCTGTTTTAAAATCATAGTAGTTGTCTGAGGTGGTGCGGTGGCACGATTGAGCGTTTTTGGTCCGCTTGCCGGCAAATATTGTGATCGGACAATTGAACTGTAAACACTTGTAGCAATCCGCCTGGCGCCGTTTTGGTTTGGGAGAACACAATCAGCAAACAGTTCGGGTTTATTCTCTAGGGCACTGTATAAATCAATGACCTGCAGGCCGGTCTCTTTGGCGATTGCATCGATTCGAGGGATAATGTCATGGATTATTTTTCTATTGGAAATAGTGTAGTTGGTCCATTCGTCGCCGCATGATGGAACCGGGTAGCAAAGAAAAACAGTAGGTTTGGTCTCTAAGCTTAAAAATGGATCGATCAGGTCTTTAATGTCGTAATCAAAAAGGTAGTTATGGGTCGATGCCGGGTAGGTCGTGTCGAAGGCTCCGAGCGCAATTATAACCACGTCGGGCTTAAAGGCCAGGGCCTCCTTGAATAAATCACTGTGCAGGTAGGCTCGGTGGTCATTTTTTGCGACTGTGGCATCAACAAGGCCAAAGTTCTTTACTGTCCAGTCGTACCCAAGAAGCCTTCGCAGTTGGGCCGGGTAACTGTTCCAGTCCCGGTTTGACAACCCCTTGCCAAAGGTAATGCTGTCACCGATACAGGCAACTCGGCGGGCCTGCTGGGGTTTTCTATCCACTAACTGGTTGATGGTCGAAAGGCAACCGGAGAGACACACCGTGACTACTGTAAATACAACTGCCATTAGCAGAGGCAAACGCCAAATATTGAGGAGGAAGCTGTTTTTACTTAAGAACATGGCCCAGAAATTTTGATAAAACCTTGATGTTTTTCATTTGTATTCTTCATATCTAGAGACCGTTACGAAATAAACGGCTCAGCCACCTTGACGCTTTTCCGACGGCAAAGGCTTTCTTTACCCGGCTTTGCCAGGTAAGGACGTTTTATTTAGCAATAATCGATCCAGGCTATTGGTTGATTTTTATATCCCCTGTGTTATCAAATTGTTATGTGATTTTGTACTAGTGCTTAATGGTAATGGTCTGATTGTTTTGTGAGGTTGTAGTTCCGTGAAAGCAGCAGATTATGGGGCGGGATGCGCGATATATCTACTGATGTTAAAAAAAACGCCAATGGGCTTGAAATATTTCAGGGAGTTTGGGTTTGTTAATTCTTAACGGCATAAGGGGCCGTAAAGAAATTGGATAAAAAGTACAAGTTAATTCTTAACGGCCCCTAAGCTCTCGCTGGTGAATGTATTTCTGGAGAATCTTCTCCTCCTTTCGGTCTGGAAAAAGCTTAAGACCCGCTATGTATTGATTGAGATCACTGTTTTTGTCCAGACGGACAACCTGGCCTTGTTGGGCCTGGAGACTAATTGTGAGCTGGGAATAGACACTCTTCCCAGAGGAGTGAATCTCCAGGCACAGGTTTTCAACTTCATCGCCAATGTCGAAGATCTGGCCGGATTTTTTACTGATCAGGATGCCACGGATGCTCAGGTCTTGTGCGATAAGACCTGAGCATTCATTGCCCTTGCATTGGAGCGTCACATTGTTCAGGCCGGGAACGGAGACTCGGTAAAATTGGCGGCGTTGAAGTTGAAAAAGCTCAACCGGAAACTCCGTTAAAATAGAATTATCGGTAACTTTGATTACTTTAGCTTTGTAGTAGTTGAGCAGGTTTGCACGGTCCAGAAAGCGGACAAAAACGGGCCCTCCCATCTGTAGAGGCCAATCCAGGGGGCGATCAATCTCCAGGTGTTTGGTGCTGAAGTCAACAAGAACGGTGTTACCTGAAACATATTTTTTATTGGTCAGGGTTACAAACCGACGTTCCTCCCTCAGCCGTTCCAGGGAGTTGGTAATGAGCAAGGGGGAGCAGGTCTTTTGGTATCCTGATTCAGTTTGAATCCATATGCTGGGGCCAGGGCGTTTAGGGTGTGATGTCTTGTATAAGGGCATGTTTGAAAAATATCAGGGGCTAGGGTTATACTGCTGAAAAAGCAAAAGGCAGTGAGCTTGCCGCGTTTATTGATAGCAAAGCGATACCATTAGCTTTTTGTACTGTCAATGAAAAGTCGTTGCGTATAGTCTCAGGGCAGATCTTTAAGCCTGTTTGTTTGGATATTTCCGGGAGTTTCAGTTTGACAAAGCGACCAGCTTGCCATATATATGAACATATGCTCATATGCTAAAAGAGGGTGCTATGAAAAGTTCGTCTGATTTGTGCGGTTGTCGGGTTGTCCACCTGGAAAGTGTGGTTTCGGCTAAAAAAAATGCCTTGGAGGGTCAGGAGTTTGGGGCGCTGGCTAATTTGTTCAAGGCCCTGGCCGATGTGAACCGCATAAAGATTATCTGGGCCTTAACAACTGCCGAGATGTGTGTGTGTGATCTTGCCGCCTATTTGGGGGTGACTGAGTCTGCAGTCAGTCACCAGCTCCGGACTTTACGTCAGCTGCAACTGGTTGCCAACAGGAGAGACGGGCAGGTTTTATATTACCGGCTCGACGATGATCATATGGGTAAGCTGGTTAATCTGGCCATGGAGCATGTCAGGGAAGGATAGTGACGAGTATTTAAGCACAGGCCAATTGGGTGATTCTATGAAAGTATTTTTTACGTTTATTCACGAAACAGCTTTAGCCTCGCTGGAATTATTTCTCGAGTCCTCTCCTTATATTATTCTGGGATTGATCGTCGGGGGGTTGCTCAAGGAGTTTATTTCGCCCGACTATGTGGCCAGGCACTTGGGAAAGGGAAGATTTTTGTCTGTCGTGAAGGCCGCACTTTTTGGCATTCCACTCCCACTGTGTTCCTGCGGAGTTTTGCCCGCAGCAGCGGCCTTAAAAAGACAGGGTGCTAATAATGGGGCGACCACTGCATTTCTAATTGCTACACCGGAATCAGGAGTTGACTCGATCACAATAACCTATGCCCTTCTTGACCCGCTGATGACTATTGCCAGGCCGGTTGCTGCATTTGCTTCAGCCCTGACTGCTGGATTTCTTGAGAATCTGATCAATCCCCCGAAGCTCGCTGAACCCTTTTCGACGAAGAGGCAGGGGTTTACGCCAATTCCAATGCAAAAACAAGGGGGGCAGACCATTATTGCAAAAATTGTTATTGGAACCCGATCCGCCTTCAGTGAGTTATGGGCCGAACTGGCAGTTTGGTTTTTTCTTGGAATTGCCCTTGCCGGGATCATTACAACAGCGGTACCGGAGGAGTATATAACAGTTTATCTGGGCGGTGGTCTTGGCACAATGTTATTAATGTTAGTGTTTGGCATTCCAATGTATATCTGTGCAACGGCGTCAACCCCTATTGCTGCCGCATTAATTGTAAAGGGTGTCAGTCCCGGTGCCGCTTTAGTTTTTCTGCTGGTTGGGCCGGCAACCAACACGGCATCTTTGTCAGTTCTTGTAGGCCTTTTGGGTAAGCGTGCAACAGGGCTCTATCTTTCATGTATTGCGGTAGTAAGTGTGCTTTGTGGATTGGCTTTGGATGCTGTCTACGTATATCTGGGGCTCTCTGCTAAGGCTGTGGTTGGTTCAGCCGGCGAGGTAGTGCCATTCTGGCTACAGGCGCTTTCCGCTCTTGTTTTGCTCGGCTTCTCGTGTCGGCCTTTGTCCGCTGCCTTTAGAAGACAGTATAGTCGACTTTTAGGGGGTAAGGGGAAGGGTTGCTCATCAACTTGCAGTAGATAACTGCCGAATATTACACGGTTTCTGGGGTAAAGGTGACGACCTGATCGATGCATTGGGAGTTGGTAAGCAGCATCACCAATCGGTCTAATCCCAAGGCTATTCCAGCGGAGTCGGGCATGGCGCCTAAATCGTTCAGAAAATTCTCAGGCATAGGTCCGGCAGATCTACCGGCAGAGTGAATTACTTCTCTCTCTTTTTCAAAACGAAGGCGTTGCTCGACCGGGTCGTTAAGTTCTGAAAAACCGTTGGCAAGCTCAATTCCATCAATATAGAGCTCAAAGCGTTGGGCTGTTTGGGGGGTTATCGGGTTAAGCCTGGCAAGAGAGGCCATCTCTGCCGGATAGTCAATTAGAAATACCGGAGTGTTGATGCCAAGCTTTGGTTCAACATCCACAACCAGGATTTCCTCAAAACTGTCAGTAGATAGAGCAGTTTCAAGGGACATTCGAGCAAACTGCTTAAAGGCAGCATCGATGGTGATGCGAAGCCAGGGGCCGTTAAGATTAATTGTTTTATTGCCAAGGACAAGGTTCTGGTTTGGAATCAGGAATCGAAGCAAGTTCTCACAGTCGTGCATGAGCTGCTGGTAGTCAGCATTGGTTCGGTACCATTCAAGCATAGTCATTTCAGGGAGATGAAGCCGGCCCCGTTCGCCCTTACGGAAACATTTGCATATCTGGAAAATATTGTTACACCCAGAGGCAAGAAGTCTTTTCATGCAAAGTTCAGGCGAAGTCTGTAGGAACCAGCCTTCACTTTTCTGGGGTTCGATGTGTGTTTCTGGTGCGGGTGCCGGAATGCGGATTGGTGTTTCTACTTCGAGAAATGAGCGAGCAATAAAAAAAGAGCGAACAGCCTGGGTGATGGCGGCACGCTCTTCAAGAATTTTAAGGGTAGATGATACTTTTGTAGGCAATTTCCCCAGAAGCTGCGTCACATTTCACCTGTTTTTTTATCGGGCAACGTCAGCACTGGAAGACTAAAAGCCTTAACAAAAGACGCAATGATTATTCTTTAACACGGGTCATATAGCTGCCGGTGCGGGTGTCGACCTGGATAAGATCGCCTTGGTTGACAAAGGGAGGAACCTGGATCACAAAGCCGGTTTCCAGGGTAACAGGCTTTGAATCGTTACCTGTGGTGTCGCCTTTGGCCCAGGGGTCGGCCTGGATAACACGTAAATTAACGGAATTCGGCAGGGTGACGCCGATGGTTCTACCTTGAAAAAGCAGGATCTGCACGTCCATATTGTCAATCATGAAATTCAGATCGTCACCGAGTTGTTCCCTGCTGACTGAAATCTGTTCATAGTTCTGATTGTCCATAAAAATATATTCATCGCCCTGGGAGTAAAGAAACTGCATGGCACGCTCTAAAAGTTCGGCTTTTTTGAACTTGTCATTTGATCGGTAGGTACGGTCAAACATGTTGCCGTTGACCATATTACGCATTTTCGTCCGATAGAGGGCTTGTCCTTTTCCGGGTTTTGAAAAGGTGAACTCTGTAACAACATAAGGCTCGCCATCAATTTCGAGTTTGAGGCCTTTTTTCAGGTCTGAGGCGTTATACATGATACATCTCCAGGTTTTATCAGTTGCTGCCGTAGTGGTTAGATTTTACCACGCACTTTTACCCAAAAATTAAAAGCTTTTCAAGGCGTAAAGTGTTTGACGGCGGTGAAAAGCTATATTCCGCAGTTCAGCCTGTTGACGCTGAAAATACCTTACGCTATCGGCCTACTTTTCAATACTTTTTGAGGCTATTTCGTACACCCCCTTTGAGACCTTGGCTTGTGCAAGTATCCGTTTTAGTTGGTTTTTTAGCATATCTTGTCTCGTGGTGTCGTAGCGACGCCAGTGACTCAGCCGCCCGGTGAGCCGCGAGGCAATATTGGGGTTGAACTGGTCAAGGCGCAAAATCTGATCGGTAAGAAACCGATAGCCCTGACCTGATATGTGGTGAAAGCAGATGGGGTTGCCTCCGGCAAAAGAGCCTATCAGGGCCCGTACTTTATTTGGATTCTTGATGTTGAAGTGGCTGTGTTCAAGAAGCTCCTGGACGCGTGCAAATGTGGCATGGTTAGGCGCTGTCGCCTGAACAGCGAACCATTTATCCATAACCAGAGCCTCGTTATGCCATTTCTTGAAAAAAGAGTCGATCGCCAATCGCGCCAAATTGCTGTCACTGTGCACAAGAGTTTGAAAAGCCGAAATTTCATCGGTCATGTTGTCAGCCAGTTCAAACTGAGAACGGCACAGTTCCTCAGCATCATCGTTTGGCGAGGCAAGCAGCAGGTTGAGGCACAAATTCTTGAGCTGACGCTGCCCGGAATGTTTTGGGTCATAGCTATAGGGTTCCTCTCTGCGGTTGTCTATGTAAGTCTGTTTCAGCAGATCGCGCAGTTTTATTGAGATGTTTGTGCGAATAAACTCGCGGGCGTTATGGATAGCATCAATGTCGACAATATCAAGCTGTTCAGCCAGGTAGTCCTCGGAGGGCAGTAAGAGCATCTGGGCAACAAAGGCTTTGTCTTTGTCAAAATCGGGTTCAAGAATTGTTGCAAAAACCTTGGTCAAACGCTCATCGTAGAGCGGCGTCTGGCCCTGGGCGAATTGGTTCACACAGGACAATAGATGTTTTATATAGAGACGTTGTCCCGCCTCCCATTTACTGAAAGAGTCTGTGTCGTGCAGAAGAAGTAAAGCGAGTTCATCGTCGGAATACTCATAGCTAAGTTTTATCGGGGCTGAAAACTGCCTGAGAAGTGATGGAACCGGACGGTGGTCGATTTTTTCAAATCGAAAGGATTGGTCCGTTTGAGTGATATGGAGGGTGTGGCTTCCTGACGCTGCCTGCGTTGTTTCTCCCTCAAAACAAACAGCAAGTTCACAGCCTTCGGGTGAGATAAGTCCGATGGAAAGGGGGATGTGGAGATTGATATCTTTATGCCCACACGCCCCGGAGCTCTGCTTGACGGAAAGTTCATAGATCTGATTTTTTTCGTCATAACGTGAAGAGACCGTCAGAGTCGGAGTGCCTGCCTGAGAATACCAGTTGCGAAAAAGATCTAGTGATGATGGTCGATTTGGATCGCTGGATTTTTTGAGTGCAACTTCCATTGCATCAATGAACTCATCAGTTGTGGCTGCGGAGCCGTCGTGTCGTGCTATGTAAAGCTGCATGCCTTCTTGAAACAACTTTTCTCCAAGAATGGTGTGCAGCATTCGGATAACTTCAGCGCCTTTTTCATAAACGGTAAGTGTGTAAAAGTTGTTGATTTCAATATACGATTCCGGGCGAATCGGATGGGCCATGGGCCCGGCGTCTTCGGGGAACTGGTGGTTCCGAAGGAAGGAAACGTCCCGAATTCTTTGGATGGCGCGGGAGTTGGTGTCTGAGGAGAATTCCTGATCTCTGAAAACGGTGAGTCCTTCCTTTAAGCTAAGCTGAAACCAGTCACGGCAAGTTACACGTACTTCACGGTCACAGAGAGAAACTGGAATATTCAGTTCTGCGGCCACCTTAGTGGCCTCCAAGAGTTCGGCGCCAGGAACCACTCCAAGCTGCGCGCCTAATTTTTTTTGATACGA
>JADGBM010000116.1 GCA_015231515.1 Desulfobulbaceae bacterium | reverse complement strand
GGCACTTATCCCGTTTATCGGGGTGAGTTGAGGTTGTTTAGGTGATTTTAGATACGATAGTTGCACGAAAAAAACAGGAAGTAGCCCACTTGCGAGCTAACGGCATTGTCGAGCCGGACTGTGAAATAGCTGGGCCCCGAGGCTTCAAGGCGGCCCTGTTGGCTGATGCCGGGGTTTCAATTATTGCTGAAGCAAAAAAGGCGTCGCCGTCAAAAGGAGTAATTTCTCCGAATTTTGATCCGGTTCAGATAGCAAAAGAGTATCAGGCTGGTGGGGCTCATGCCTTGTCAGTTCTGACGGATGTAGATTTTTTCCAGGGATCATTGAGCTATATCCCCCAGGTTAGAAGTGTGGTTGCGCTTCCGGTTATCCGCAAAGAGTTCATTATTGATGCGTTGCAGATTCGTGAGGCCAGCCTCTACGGTGCTGATGCTATCCTTCTGATAGCCGCTATTCTTGAAAAGGCTCAGATTGTTGATTTTCTGGCCCAGGCCCGTGAAGCCGGGATGGACATTCTTGTTGAGGTTCATGACGAGTATGAGGCGCAGATGGCCCTGGAGGCCGGCACCGATCTTCTTGGTATAAACAACCGAAATCTCAATGATTTTACGGTTGATATTGAAACAACCTTCAGGGTTATGGCAGAAGTTCCAGCGGATATTCCAGTAGTCAGCGAATCTGGAATTCGAGACAGAAGCGATATGATTCGACTGGCAGAGCACAGGGTAACGGCGGCTCTGATTGGTGAAACCCTGATGCGATCGGCTGATCGAAATCAAGGGCTTCAAGAACTGTTTGGGGGATAAGACGGAGAGTTTCAGATGGCAAACCGTACGCGCATAAAAATTTGTGGGATTACTGAATATTGTGATACTCAGGCAATAATTGAACAGGGTGTAGATGCCTTGGGCTTTATTTTTGTTAAAGAGAGTCCCAGGTGTATTCTCCCTGAGGTGGCCCGTGAAATTATTCGAAAACTCCCTCCCCTTGTTGACGCTGTTGGCGTTTTTATGAATGAGGATCCCCTCGAGGTAAATGATATTGCTCAATACTGCGGGTTGTCACTGATTCAGCTGCATGGCTCTGAACCGCCTGAGTACTGCCAGACCATTGATTCGCCGGTTATCAAGGCCTTCAGGGTGCAAAACCAAGGGAGTGTTTCCTGCTCGGTCTATGCTGATGTTGTAAAGGGTTTTCTTTTTGATACCTATAGTAAAAACAAGGCCGGTGGGACAGGTGAAGTTTTTGATTGGCAGCAGCTGGAAAAAATGGATATTCCGGCTGAATTTATCCTGGCAGGGGGGCTTACGCCCGAAAATATCGGTACAGCTATTGCCACTGTACGGCCATTCGCCGTTGATGTGAACTCCGGAGTTGAAACTGCTCCCGGTCGAAAAGATATTGATAAAATCGTTCAGCTTGTTGCTGAGGTACGAAAGATCGACCAATAAACCCGCTAGGTGGTAGTTGATTGTAGCCTTACCCCTTTTTTGCCCCTCCGTGTTTACTTCTTATGAATGAAATTATAGCCTCTGCTGTCAGCCTGACCCGTGAGTTGGTGCGAGTGCCGAGTGAGTCGTCTGATGCTATTGCAACTCCGGGGTCCGCCGAGTTTGGAGTTGCGGCGGTTTTGCAGCGCGTATGCTGTGAACATGATCTGGACTGGCACCTTCAGGAGGCCCTTCCTGATCGCTACAATTTTATTGTATCGTGTTCTAATCCTGGGTTGCCTAAGGTTATTTTTCTAGCCCATATGGATACTGTCAGTGCGAAAGGGATGGTAGCCCCTTTTTCTGGTGAGCTCAAAAATGGGAAGGTCTGGGGGAGGGGTTCATGCGATGATAAAGGGTCACTTGCCGCCATTCTTGCTGTCCTGGTCGAACTCAAGCAGCAGAAGACTTCGCTGAAGTATGATGTTACACTGGCAGCAACGGTTGATGAAGAGTGCTCGATGTCCGGTTCTGCTGTGCTGGCCAAAAAAAACCCCTTGGGTTGGGATCTCTGTATTGGCATGGAACCAACCCTGTTGCAGCCGGTTTATGCCCACAGAGGTGTCTATCGTTGTCGTATTCTAGCCATAAAAGAGGCGGTATTGCCGGTGTCGGAAATCATGGCTGGCCTAAGGGATTTTCAACATGTTTTAGAGCAGAGTTGTCACCCTGAACTGGGCAATGCTGTTATGAATAGCACCGAAATTTTAGAGGATGACTCCAGACATCGTATCCTGGTGGATATCCGTTTGTTGCCAGTGCAGAGTCCGGCCCAAATTCATGCCTCCATTGTTCGTATCGTAGGCACAAGGGGGCGGGTTATTCCGCTATTTGCCGGCAGGGGAATTGACACCGATCCAGAAACTGCTCTTGTTAAGTCCTTTCAAAGATCTCTACTCCATAACGGCCTTGATGCAACACTGAAGGCCGTTCCATTTGCCACCGACTGCTCTCAATTACAGGGTCGTGGGCCATGTATGGTCTGGGGCCCTGGAAATTCAGCCCAGGCCCATCAAGCCGATGAATTCATTGAGCTGCGCCAATTAGAACTGGCCTGTCAGGTGCTGGCCGGTTTCTTAACTACGAGTTGATTATTTGTTGATTATTTGTTGATTATTTGTTGGTAACTGAGGTTAGTTGTTGACATTATTGTCGTTTTACAAATAATATGAACTCTCGGTGTTATTTGTTTGGGTTGTGTTACGTTGTGGTATGCAAGGTGTGCTTCTAGAGAAAAACTATGGATCAAATAGTCAAAGAATTACGAAAAGTTATCAAATTTAAATCGACAACAGAGGTCGGGGATATTGTTCTCGTTGCTGTTGAAAAGCCACAATCTGTTTTTTACGCCATGGTCCGCGATATCAGTCGGGATGCCACTGTCAAAGATGAATGGTGGAATGTCGCTTTAACCATACTTGGTGTTCCCCCTCAAAAGGTGGTCTGGACACTACGCGACCCTCAGTTTACAGGCCAGGAAATTTTCACAATGGCCGGAGAGGGGCGATTTATTCAGGCACTGGATTTTTCTGAAGATATCCCTGCGGCGACGCCGCCCAAAAAAACAACTAAGAAAGCTCTTTCCATAAAAGAACGAGGCGGGTTACGCCGGATCAAATGATTTTGATCCTGAGTGAACCACCTGGGGCAGTACAAACAGTTTACTGTATAGTTAAATGATTTCTGAACGTGATTTCATCTCAAATATCCGAGAGCAGATTATACCTGACAACAAATTGTTGGTTAAGGGTATTGGCGATGACTGTGCGGTCTATAGAATCGATAGCGCTGACAGCTCGAGATTGGGACTGATCAGCGTCGATTCTCTTGTTGAGGGTGTCCATTTTGATTTAAGCTGGCATCCCCCGACTTTGCTCGGGAAAAAGGCTGCCGCAGTTAATATCAGTGATATTGCCGCAATGGGCGGCCAACCGACTTTTTTACTGTTATCGATTGCAGTGCCGGCAAAATGCAACGAAAGTTTTCTTGAGGCCTTTGTACATGGGTTCCTGGCCCAGGCTAAAGCCTTTGGGGCCATATTGATTGGCGGGGATACTGTGAAAAGTGGCTCTGACATGTCAGTCTCGGTAACAGTTTTGGGCGAAGTGAGTGAGGATTGTATTCTTTACCGATCAGGGGCCAAGGTTGGCGATCTGGTCTGGGTGAGTGGAACGCTTGGCGATGCCGCCGGGGGTTTGATGATCTGTTCCGGCGCAGGAGAGCATGATGTCCTGGCCTGGCCTTCGCTTATAAAGGCTCATCTTGATCCGACGCCGGAAGTTGCGCTGGGTTTGATTCTGTCGGGCTCGGGTCTGGTTACAGCAATGATTGATATGTCGGACGGGCTTGGCACCGATTTAGCGCATATCTGTGAGGAAAGTTCCTGCGGCGCCGTGATTGATGCTGGCTGTATCCCAGTTTCGGATGCCTTAAAATCAGCGGCAGCCGCCTACGATGTTTCATGCCTGGATTTAGCTGTCAGCGGCGGCGAGGATTACCGGTTGTTGTTTACCAGCCCGGCTTCAGCCAAAGAAGAGTTGTGTGGTAAAGTTCGTTCGGGTTGTGGTATGACCATCTATTGCATAGGTGAAATCGTCGCAGAGCAGGGCGTGAGTTTAAAGTCTGCTTCGTTTGATAAAAAGGTAGGTTTTACGGGATTCGATCATTTCAGAAATTAATGGCTGTCAACCTGGTTACAGGCCAGTGAACAAACGGTTACCAACCACTGTCATTATCTCTTTATATGGAATCAACAATGACACGACATACGATTAATAAACACATTGATGTTAACAGTATCCCGACACTGCCGGCCATTGCCATGGAGGCAATTCGGTTGCTGGAGGGTGAGGAATCAAGTTTCGAGTCGGTGGCGGATCTGCTGAAAAACGACCAGGTTCTAGCCGGTAGAATTTTGCATTATGCTAACTCGGCCTTTATTGGTGCCCGGGTCGAAGTTACAACAATTTCACGGGCAATATCATTGCTCGGCTTTAACACCATACGAAGTCTGATTCTGTCGGTGACGGTTTTTGACTGTTTTAAGGGCAAGCTGGCCTCGAAAAAGGATGATTTTGTCAGTTTCTGGCTTCATTCAATCGGGGTGGCGGTTGCTGCAGAAGTTCTGGCGAAGAGGTTGTATTTTGCGGTTCCTGAAGAGGCCTATTTAGCTGGACTGGTGCACGATATCGGCAAGCTTGTTTGCTATCTGCATCTACCTGAACAGTTTGCCAGGGTTTGTGGTGAGCTCGAACAACAGGGCGGTTACGGCGTTTCTAAGCCGATTGCCCTTGATCTCGAAGATGAAGTCATGGGCACAAATCACACAGAGGTTGGCAAACTTGTTGCCGAACAGTGGATGTTCCCGGAACAGTTGGTTAAGGCCATGTGGCTTCATCATCAGCCGGTCTTTGAAACGATTTTACCTGAACAGAAAAATCTTTTTCAGGTGATCAGGTTTGCAGATGCTCTGTGTGTAACTCATCATATTGGCTCCAGTTATTTTCTGAGCGTTGATGCTTATGATCATGAGCATTTTCACTATGCCATGGAGAAAATGATGCTTCATCACAATCTATCGATTGAAGATGTGGATGCAATAGTTATTGAGGTGAAAGAGCGTGTTGAGGAGCTGAGCAAGGTTCTTGGGATTTATGACAAGGATAACTATACAAATTTGGTGAGCTCGGCAAATGCCAGCCTGGGTAGTATGAGTATCAATCTTGATCGCCAGAACAAGGAGCTTGTGGGCGAGAACAGGGTTTTGGACGCTACTTACAAAATGACTCGCAGATTGAAGAGCGGGATGGCACTTACTGATGCGATTCAGGAGGTTCTGCTGGCAGCACGAGATGCCTTTGGCGTTTCCCGGATTCTCTGTATGGTTATTGATAAGCAAAAAGAGCAGTTTGTTGGAGTTGTTTCCAACAGGCATGGCTTTGATGAGTTTGTGGTGCCGGCAAACCATAACCAGATGCAGCTCTCCAGTGGGCGGGGCAATGCCGATATCGAATCAGAGGCTATTCAACGCCTGAAGCTTGCCAGCGTTGAGTTTGACCAGGGCAGCATAATGGAGTCTGGTGTTGCTGAGATTGTTGCTGGTTCGGAGTTCATGGCAAGTTTTTTTGTGGCTGATAAAAAAAGTCATGGCCGGCCTGAAAGGATTATCGGTGAGTTGATGATCGATTTTCAGGGAGTTGGCTCTGCTTTTGAGAAAATGGAAGGGTTGAGCCGTAATTTTGAGATTTTTTCATCGGCGGCGGCCAATAGTATCGAGCGAATTTTGCTGGTTAAGGATCTTCATGTCCAGGCTAAGGAGATGGCTGAAACCTCACGCAAAATGGAAGAAAGTCAGCGGCAGCTGTTCCATTCCCATCGCCTGGCAACAGTTGGCCGACTTGCCGCAGGTGCTGCCCATGAGATCAATAACCCGCTGACAATTATTTCGCTTAATATTCAGCTCATGTCGAAAATGCTTAGCCGGACGGAAGGTGCTACTGATATAAAGGAGCGGCTGGATGTTATCTCCGGCCAGGAAAAACGAATATCAAAGATTATTGGCGATCTGATGGGGTTTGCCCGGCCAACTCAGCCCAAACTCAGTGAGACCGATATCTGGGCTGTGATGGAAAAGGTGCTTGCCCTTTCGGCGGACAGGAGTCCGGCGGCCAAAATTGAAGTCGAAAATTACATCCCGAAAGATCTGCCCAATGTTTTTGTTGATGCCTCTCAAATAGAGCAGGTTTTAATTAATCTGCTTATTAATGCCAATCATGCAATGCCGGGCGGTGGCAAAATTATTTTGCGAGGTGAGACCAATAGCAATGGGCAGGTAGCAGTCACGGTCACCGATACAGGAACGGGAATAGCCAAGGATAATCTGGCTAAAATCTTTGATCCATTTTTTACCACCAAAAAGGAAGGTGAGGGCACCGGACTTGGTCTGGCCATTTCTCACTCCATTATGGAGCAGAACCATGGGGCGCTTCGGGTCAGTAGTGAGATTGGTAAGGGCACCACCTTTACAGTCCTGCTGCCGGTGGATCAGGGTGGTCGTCTGCGGGCTCTGAAAAAGGCCGTTGATCAAAAGGTTACCCATTCAGATGCCGATGAAGTCTGTCGAGTCCTCGTCGTTGATGATGAGAAGATATTAAATGAGATGCTGCAGGAATGCCTGAAGTCGGCAGGCTATGAAGTTGATGGCGCCTACGATGGGGTTGAGGGAATCGGTCTTTTGCGGTATAAGAAGTACCACCTTATTCTACTTGATATTCGTATGCCCCGAAAAGACGGGCTTGAGGTGCTACAGTTTGTTAAGGTTGAGTATCCTGATATCCCTGTTATTATTGTTACCGGCTTGGCCTCGTTGGATGAGATTAAGGAGACCGTTGCCATGGGGGCGTTCGCCTGTCTTAAAAAGCCGTTTGTTATTGAAACGGTTCTTGCCAAGGCAGCAGAGGCCATTGCTGACAGTTGCCAACGTCGGCTATATAAGAAATAAATTAGTTGGCGGTGTCGGATAATGAAATCATTGTTATCCATTGAACAGTTAGTTTCACAAACCTCTCTTGAAGAGAGTCTGATTCGATTTTATGAGTCAGAGTATGCCGACAAACTCCCAGGCAAAATCCTGCACGGCAATAGCCTCCTGTTCAATGCCGAAGCAGTAGAAGCCCTCATAAAAATCCACGCACTACACACAGGCCAGATCTCCGAAGTTGAGCAGTCTCTGCCCAGAAAATTACAGTATGCCAGGGTTATCGCCGTCACGTCCGGCAAGGGCGGGGTCGGCAAAAGTAATATTGCCCTGAACCTGGCTCTCTCCTTTCAGCGCATGGGGAAGATGGCTCTGGTTCTGGATGCCGACCTTGGAATGGCAAATATTCATCTGCTGGCCGGCGTTCAACCCAGGTATACTCTGCGCGATTTCATAAACACCGATTTGCAGATCTCCGATGTGATAATGTCTGGCCCCGAAGGTATCGGTATTGTTGCCGGTGGTTCAGGGATTATTCAACTGGCCGACAGCAGTTCTGCCCAACGCCGGAAAATGATTGGTGCTTTAGAGGAGATTGAGCGTTGTACTGATATCATTATTGTCGATACCGCGGCCGGCATGGGTGCTGAGGTGCGGGACTTCCTGTTTGCCGCAGATGAAATTGTCTATGTCCTGAGCCCTGATATTACCTCGCTGGCGGACGCCTATGGGTTGTTTAAGGCGTTGCACAGTAAGGGGTTTAAAGGCCCGCAGTATTCTATCGTGAATATGGCTTCCTCTCTGAAAGAGGCGGCCCTGGTTGGGAAACGTTTCTCTGATTGCGCCATGCAGTTTCTTGGCGCCTCGGTGGGAAATATCGGCTATATCTTACGAGACTCTACCGTGGGCGCCGCTATTGCCAGGCGGACTCCATATTGCCTTTTTGCACCGGCATCAAGAGTTGCCAAAAATACAGTCAATATCGCAGCGGCGCTACTGAAAGAACAAGACAGTAGTGTCGTGTTACATTCAGCCTTTAAACGATACAAAAATCTTTTGGAAAAATAGTTTTCGCGTCGTACCGATCTCGTAATGATTGCAGTTAAATTTCGAGGCCTTCAATGAAATTAATTAAAGCTCAATCACAAAACCCTAAACAGCTTTTGAAGCTGTTCGTTGGTATTTCTATAATTTCATTTCTGCTTATTATTGCTATTTGTGGGCTTGGTATACAGTCAATCTCAAAAAAGGCCAACATCAAAGAGGCTGAGAGAGACTCTGTAATGTTCAGTAAAGTTTTTCTGGAACAGGAAGGGAATAAACTCTTTTCATTATTACAAAAGAACTCCCTTGAAAATAACGTTGCACCTTCACCGACCCCCACGTTAGAAAAGACCAGCTATTCAATTCAGGCGGGCACCTTTTCGCTCAAATCAGGGTCGTTAAAGAGATATAACGAACTTGCGGCCGCCCTTGCCAAAAAGCAGATTGCTATGCCAGTTCGGGTAGAGAAAATAGGCAAATATTATACTGTGCGTCTCGGCACTTTCGGCGATAAAAGCTCGGCTGAAGCTGCCCAAAAAAACCTCTCGACGCTATTGGAAAAACCTGTTGTTGTCCTGTCCGCCATCCAACCAGACCGCATACTTGTTTCAAGTAACTTAGTTGCTGAGAGTACACCATCCGAAGAAACTCTTGATCCAACCTCTTCAGAGGAATATCTGCGATTCGATAAAGAAATAAGGTCGATTCTCGGCAAGATGAGTATCGTTAAAATTAAAATATTTTCCAAAGATGGAATCATTAAATATAGTACTGACACCGCCATTGTTAATATTGATGACTCTAAAAATTTACGGCTGCAAGATGCCTTGAAGGGCAAGGTTAACTCATCGTTCAACCGGAAAGACTCTATCCAGGACGTGGTTGGAGAGAAAAAAAACGATCTTGATGTTGTTGAAACGTACCTGCCCGTGGTAAACGAACATGGTGAAGTCATTGGTGCCTTTGAAGTATACA
>JADGBM010000115.1 GCA_015231515.1 Desulfobulbaceae bacterium | reverse complement strand
CAAAAAGACCAGTCACCCCCCAAGTCAACATACCGACCCAATTGCAGATTCAGCTTTTACTTTCGCTAGAGCAAACAGAAAGATCTTCGGGTGAATTGCGAAATCTGCTTAGTCTGAGTCACCGAGCTAATTTTCGCGATAATTATTTGCATCCAACTTTAGAAAACGGTTTTATTGAATACACTATTCCCAGCAAACCCAACAGCCGTTTACAAAAATACCGTTTAACTGAAAAAGGGCGGGAGTTTTTAAAGAGGCATAATTTGAAAACAAAGAGTCTAAAATGAATTTGAAACCGTATAGCTGGAAAGATAAACCGGCGCTGATTGAGAAACTGTTTCCGGTGCAGAAACTGTCGGTGGAGAGTTTTAAGGAACAGATGGCTGGTGCTGGAAAAACCGTCTTGGCTTGGGCAGCGGAACACGCTTCTTCAAGGGAATGTGCTATGATCTCCCAGAAGTGGACATCTCTTAGACCGGAGGAGCTTTGGAGGTTATTCTCTAAGACTGTTGCTGAGGCAGGCAAGGAAAAGGACGGGCAACGGGGCTGGAAGAAGGCTTTGTATTTTGCATTGTCTGATGGTGAAGGTATACGACTGGCTCCCAAAGCAAAAGTTAAGCGTAAAAAAAAGGATGTTGAGCCGGAGGTGAGTCTTTTTAGTTTTATGGATTTGGGAGAGACATGAACCAGATCAAACATAAAACATTTTTTGAGGATGTCCGATTAATTCTCAGAAAAGCCAGACAGCAGAGCTATGTCAGCGTCAATAGCATTATGGTGCAGGCCTATTGGGATGTGGGCAAAAGAATCGTGGAAGAAGAACAGGGTGGCAAGGAAAGAGCTGTCTATGGTAAAGGGCTGATCGAAGCGCTGTCTCGTGAATTGGGAGAAGAGTTCGGAAAGGGGTTTTCCGTGGCCAACCTCAAGAATTTCCGTCAGTTTTATCAAGCCTTTCCTGATGTGGAGAAAAGCTACGCACTGCGTAGCCAATTGAGTTGGACCCATCTCAGATTGATCATGAGGGTCAAAAGCGACACCGCACGCAAGTATTATCTCAAAGACGCCTCTGAGCAAAACTGGTCTTCACGACAGCTTGAAAGGGAGATCAAAAGCATGAGCTATGAGCGACTGCTCAAGGCACCAAAATCAGAAAATGAAGGTTTGGAAGTGGCTCCATCAAAATCTCGGCCCGAAAACTTTATCAAAGACCCTTATGTTCTTGAGTTTCTTGGTTTACAAGAAACTGGTGGTGAACTGGAAAGTGAATTGGAGTCAGCCATTCTTGGCAAGCTAAAAAACTTTTTGCTTGAGCTTGGCAAGGGGTTTTCGTTTGTGGGCCAGCAATTCAGGATCAGTTCTGAGACCAAGCATTTCTATGTGGATTTGGTTTTTTATAACTATTTGCTGAAATGCTTTGTTTTGATCGACTTGAAAACGGGTTCGTTGAGCCACCAGGATATCGGCCAGATGGACATGTATGTGAGGATGTTTGACGATTTAAAGCGGGGAGAAGACGATAACCCGACTTTGGGCTTGATCCTTTGTTCGGATAAGGATGAGACGGTGGTGAAATATTCGGTATTGAACGATAGCCAGCAGTTGTTTGCTTCGAAGTATTTGCGGGTTTTGCCCAGTGAAGATGAGTTGAGGAGGGCGTTGGAGGAGAGGCATATTTTGGAAGTAGGGATAGAAGAATGAGCTTGGAACCATTTAGCTGGAAAGATAAACCGGCACTGATTGAAAAGCTGTTTCCGGTGCAGAAGCTTTCGGTTGAGAGTTTTAAGGAGCAAATGGCGGGTGCTGGAAAAACCTTGACGGCTTTAGGCAGTTACTGGAAAGGACGCAAACCTCTTATTCTAAATAAGGCTTGTGTACTGGGAAGCCTCTTGCCTTGTACGGACGATCCTGTAAAAGACCTTGAGATATTTGACATGCTCATGGCCTTCGATGGCCGAAGTATGGCGGTGAGACTGGGGCTCACTTCTGCAAGTTATGTGGCAGAGCGTTATGTTGGAGCAGTCACAAAGGATTATTTTGAACCTAGTGAAGCTGTTGCCCTGCCAGATAAAACTCCCTTTGATATTCGTGAGTACCCTTACAGATACACTGACAAAAATGGTAAGGAAAAAACAAAAAACTGTTTATTAAAATGGAGAAAAGATATATCATATTGGCAGCAACTTTCTATGGCTGCAGAAGTTTTGCCTGAGCGTGCTTATCGGGAGCATGTCTCAAATGCTAAACGACCAGAAGAAATAATGGAGGTCGTACATGACCATATTTGGGAGAGAGTGAACGAACACCTTGGGATCGAGGTTTCAAGTTTCCCTCTACTCATCGAGCAACTGGGTATCGCTCGTTATGGAAGACGACCTAAGGTCGGTGATACTTTTTGTGGTTCTGGCCAGATTCCTTTCGAAGCTGCAAGATTGGGCTGTGATGTATATGCTTCTGACCTGAATCCCATTGCCTGTATGTTGACTTGGGGGGCGTTTAATATTGTTGGTGCAGATGAATCGGAAAGAGATAAAATCTCGAAACTTTTAATGAATTATTTATCAAAAATCAAGGGTTTTATAAATAATCTAGGTGTTGAGAAAGGAATTGATGGGTGGAAAGGAAAAACGTACCTTTATTGCTTAGAAGTAAAATGCCCAGAATCAGGATGGATTGTCCCCTTACTGCCTACATTAATAATTAGCAAGGGGTATAAAGTTATTGCAAAGTTAATCCCTGACCAAAAGCAAAAACGATATCTGGTAAAAATTGAATATGCATCAAGCAATAATGAATTAGAATCTTCTCAAATAGGCACAGTACAGAATGGTTATTTGGTCCATTCTCCTGATGAGTCATCACATTATAGAATAAAAATCAGTGCCATACGTGGAGATAATTCTATTGGGAGACAAAATAGTAATCAATTAAGACAGTGGTGCAAATTAGACTTTACTCCCAACCCCGAAGATATCTTTCAAGAGAGGCTTTATTGTATCCAGTGGGTAAAAAATAAAGAGTCGGGAAGAGGCTTTGAATACAAATTCACTTCAGTAAATCAAGAAGATGAGGTCCGGGAACAGGAGGTTATTGAGTATGTCAGGGAACACTTAGAAGAATGGCAAGAGAAAGGCTGGGTTCCGGATATGGTTATTGAAGCAGGAGATAAGACTGATGAGCCTATTCGGACGCGTGGCTGGACTCATTGGCATCATTTGTTTAATCCACGACAATTACTGCTTTTGTCCATAGTCAATAGTTTTAATAATGTATACACAAAGATAAAAATTCCACTTATTTTAGATAGGCTATCAAGATTAAATAGATGGGATAATAGTGTTTCTAAGGGGTGCGGGAATACAGCCAATGTATTCGACAATCAGGCCCTAAATACACTTTACAATTATGGTTGCAGAGCATCAAATGGGATATTAGATCAGTTAACACAAATCCCAAAATATCAGAATATTAGTGGAGAAATTGGCACATATAATCATATGTCATCTGATATAGATTGCTCTAACGACCTCTACATCACCGACCCCCCCTACGGAGACGCAGTAAAATACGAAGAAATCACCGAATTCTTCATAGCCTGGCTCCGCAAAAACCCACCCCCCGAATTTGCCAACTGGACCTGGGACTCCCGCCGAGCCTTAGCCATCAAAGGAGAAGACGAAGACTTCCGCCAAGGCATGATCCGTGCCTACAAAGCCATGGCCGAGCACATGCCAGATAACGGCATCCAAATCCTCATGTTCACCCACAAGTCCGGCTCCATCTGGGCAGACCTCGCCACCATCGTCTGGGCTGCTGGTCTCCAAGTCACCGCAGCATGGTATGTGGTCACCGAAACCGACAGTGCCCTCAGGCAAGGTGCCAATGTCACCGGCACCATCCTCCTCGTCCTCCGCAAACGAATAGAAAAAAAGTCCACCTTCCGTGATGAACTAGCTTGGGAGATCAAAGACGAAGTCAAAAACCAAATGGATAGCCTTACAGGACTCGATAAAACCGTAAGAGAACAAAACAACGAAGGACTCTACAATGATGCCGACCTACAAATGGCTGGTTATGCTGCAGCATTAAAAGCCCTAACCACCTACTCTGTCATAGACGGCAAGGACATGGAAATTGAATCCAAAGCCCCACGCAAAAAAGGTGTTAAAAGCTTCGTGGATGAAATGATCGACTTTGCCATTCAAAATACCGTTGAATACCTCGTGCCCACTGGTTTTGAAAACGATGACTGGAAAAAGCTCTCTCCCGTTGAACGCTACTACCTGAAAATGCTGGATATGGAAGCCCAGGGTGAAAAGACACTGGACAACTACCAGAACTTTGCCAAGGCCTTCAAAATACGCAAGTTCGAAGACCTGATGGGAGTCTCCCGTGCCAACAGTGCCAGACTTAAGATGGCTGATGAATTGAAGGGCTCATATATGAGTGGAGAGAATGAGCTAGCCGGCACTCCCCTCCGAGCTTTGATTTACGCCATCTGGGAAACCACCAAAGATAAGGACATTGAGGAAGTCCTCTCTCACCTGATGGAAAATGTCGGCCCAAGTTACTTTCAGGTTCGACCTTTGATTGTCCTCATGGCAAAACACATTTCAACCCGAAGGGATCTTATCAAAGGAAAAGCCCATGAGGCGGAAGCTTCTGCCGCGCGTGTATTGAGTGAAGCTGTTCATAGTCAAAGGTTGTAAATGCTCTATGGCTGACAAACGCAAAAAGAAACTCATTCGAAATAGCACTGCTGAGTTTTTGATCTTCACTGGGCAGTCAGGGGAGCAGAGTATCGAAGCACGCTACGAAGATGAAAGCATATGGCTTTCTCAAAAACTGATGGCTTCTTTGTTCGATATTGATGTTCGAACCATCAGTGAGCACCTAAAAAACATCTATCAGCAGGAGGAAATCTCCTCTGATGCAACTATCCGGAAATTCCGGATAGTTCAAAAAGAGGGAAAAAGAGAGGTATCCCGAGAGGTCGACTTTTATAATTTAGATGCCATTATCTCAGTGGGCTACCGGGTTAATTCCATTCGTGCAACTCAGTTTCGGCAGTGGGCCACTCGGGTTCTCAAAGAGTTTGCCGTAAAAGGTTATGTGCTGGACAAAAAGCGTATGGAAAATGGGTCCTTCTTGGGAGAGGACTATTTTGAGCGTTTGCTGGCTGAGATTCGAGAGATCCGCCTAAGTGAAAGGAAGTTTTATCAAAAAATTACCGATATTTATGCTACCAGCATGGATTACAATCCCGATGCCCCCACAACCAAGGTGTTTTTTGCCAAAGTGCAAAATAAGCTTCACTTTGCTATTCATGGTTATACAGCTGCCGAATTGATAGTCAGTCGAGCTGACAGTTCAGAAGAAAAAATGGGGCTGACAAGCTGGGAAAAGGCTCCTGAAGGAAAGATACTCAAAACGGATGTGAGTGTTGCCAAGAATTACCTAAAAAAAGATGAGCTAGAATCTTTGGGGCGTATCGTCAACGCCTACCTTGAATTAGCCGAGGAAAGGGCTTTAAGAAAAATTCCAATGACAATGGAAGATTGGGCCAAGAGGCTTGATGGTTTTTTAGAATTTACTGAGCGTGATATCTTAACGGGCAGTGGTAAGGTATCTGCCGAAAAGGCAAAAGAGCATGCAGAGAGTGAGTTTGAAAAATACCGCATTATTCAGGATAGTTTATTTGAGAGTGATTTTGACCGGATGATCCAGAAAATCGAAAGCAAAGAGCAATTGGATGAAATTCCTCCTGGCCATGATGAGAGTGAGGAACAATGACCCTCAAACGCTTCTCCAGCAGACTCGAACGACTCGACAAGGCATTTCTAGCCAAGTCTCTGGATGGAGCAACAAAGTATCTTCGAATTGCCGGCTATTTCCGTAGTTCTATTTTTGAACTGGTGGGAGAACAAATATCCAAAATCCCGGAAGTAAAAATTCTCTGCAATTCAGAACTGGATCATGCAGATTTTGCTGTAGCCACAGGACGAGAGACAGCACTCAAAGAACGCTGGAATGAAAACGATGTGGAAGCCCAAGCCTTATTGCAAAAGGACAGATACCAGAAACTGGATGCACTCCTGAAATCAGGCAATGTGGAAATACGCGTAGTTCCCAAAGAAAGGCTCTTTCTGCATGGCAAAGCTGGTAGTATTCATTACCCCGATGGACGACGAGTCTCATTTATCGGCTCGGTTAATGAATCTAAAAGTGCTTTTTCTAGCAATTATGAACTCGTATGGCAGGATGATGAACCAGAAAGTGCCGACTGGGTAGAAAGTGAATTTTGGGCTCTCTGGGAAGATGGTATTCCCCTACCGAAAACCATTATCGATGAGATTTCCCGTGTAGCCAACAGAAGGGAAATAAGCATCAGTGCACTAAAACCACTGGATATTCCCGCCGCGGCAATGGCTGAAGCTCCAATCTATCGTGGCGGGGAGCAGTTACAACCATGGCAGAGATCTTTTGTTACCCTTTTTCTAAAACACAGAGAGCTCTACGGTAAGGCTCGTCTCCTACTTGCCGATGAGGTCGGTGTTGGAAAGACCCTATCCATGGCAACCAGCGCACTCGTTTCTGCTTTGCTGGATGATGGCCCGATACTGATTCTGACTCCTTCGACACTGACAATTCAGTGGCAGGTAGAGCTAAATGATAAATTGGGTATTCCCAGTGCCGTATGGTCTTCTGGGCAAAAAGTTTGGTTGGGAGTAGAAGGTCACCCTCTTTCTCCCAAGGGGCATCCAGAAAGCATAAAGAGTTGCCCCTACCAAATAGCCATCGTTTCAACAGGGCTAGTCATGCACCAAAGGGATGGAGACTTCTTTATTAAGGAAGCGGGCTACCTTGTGAATCCTCGTAAAAAATATGGCACCATCATCGTTGATGAAGCACATAAAGCCAGAGTGAAAGGTGGCCTCGGCAAAGATTCTGCCACCCCAAATAATCTGCTGACATTTATTGAAATGATTGGCAAAAAAACCAAACATATGATTCTTGGCACTGCCACACCAATCCAAACCAAAGTTCGTGAACTTTGGGATCTTTTAACAGCATTAAATTCTGGCTGTGGATTCATATTGGGTGATACAGATTCACCATGGCGTAACTGGGAAGTTTCTGTTCCTCTGGTTACTGGAAAAGCGGATGTACATGAACTCTCCAAAGCCTGGGAGTACCTACGACACGCATTACCACCAGAAGGAGAACATGGAATTACAGACCAAATTCGTGCTGATCTAAATATCCCATCGAAAGATTTTTTTTCCTGTCTAAATTTCCAGGACTTGGATGATTACTATATGATTAGGGAGATGCACCTTCCTGAATGTCTTGGTTCTAAATTCTTCCGTGATAATAATCCCGTCATCAGGCATGTGGTACTGAGAAAAAGGACTCAGTTGGAAGATATGGGCTTACTGGAAAGAGTGGCTGTTGAAGTCCACCCTTTAGCTCCTAAAAACCATTTATACAACGCACGCTTTGTCGACTTAGGCTTGTTAACAAACCCACCTTTTGAAGCAGCCTATCAAGCCGCAGAAGACTTTTGTAGCCTTCTAAGACAACGAACAAAATCTGCAGGATTTATGAAAAGCCTCATGCTCCAGCGTATTTGCTCAAGCTTTGAGTCAGGACGAAAGACTGCCGAACAAATGTTAAAACATGCCATGGGTGTAGACCCAGACAGTGAAGAGGATACTGACCAAGCAGACCATATCTTGGCCGAAATGACGCCTGCAGAAATTGAATGCTTGGAACAAATCATTACACAGCTTTCAAGACCCACAGCAAAAGACCCAAAGCTGGATACGATTACCTTCTTTCTAAAAGAATTCAGGACCGATGGCAAAACTTGGCTAGAGCATGGCTGCATTGTTTTTAGCCAGTACTATGACACAGCATCTTGGGTTGCCAGACGCCTTGCTGAAGTATTCCCCGATCAGGTCATTGCCGTTTATGCCGGTGCTGGAAAGTCAGGGCTCTTCAAAGGCAATCAATTTGCCCATGTCGAGCGTGAATCAATTAAGAAGGCAGTGAAGAACCGAGAGATCAAACTTCTAATAGCTACGGATGCTGCCTGTGAAGGTTTGAATCTCCAAACTTTAGGAACTTTGATTAACATAGACCTCCCTTGGAACCCATCCAGGCTTGAACAGCGTCTTGGTAGAATTAAGCGTTTCGGCCAATCACGCCGGAGCGTAGACATGCTTAACCTTGTCTATCATGAAACACAGGACCAGAAAATTTACCGTACTCTCTCATCAAGGTTAAAAGATACCTTTGATATTTTTGGTTCACTCCCTGATACCATTGAAGATGAATGGATTGAATCTGAAGAGTTGCTAAAGGAAAGGATAGACCAATACATCCATGAAAGAGAGGATGCTGAAAATGCTTTTACAGTAAAGTATCGTGATACAGTAAGCCCTGATGCAAATAAATGGGAGAAATGTTCTGAGGTGCTTTCACGCAGAGATATTGATGAAATAATGAGGAAGGGTTGGTAGATGCTCCTTTTCGGTACAGAAAAAAAAAATTCCAAAAACTGAAAGAGAAGGACATGAAGGCTACCAGTATACTGTAACGATATGATTTCCAGAAGACCATCGTAAGCTCTTCTGAAGTTTACAAGCAAAGGGCAAGAAGAAAAAAATTACAAAACTCCTTATGGCGTAGCAAGAATTAAGATACTGCCAGCCAAGGGTTACCATAACACTGATTATTTGCATTATTAAAAATATATGCCTCGCAAACATATATCTTCTGTTGCATATATTTTTAACAACATATACTTATAAAAATCTTTTGGAGTTATATATTGATTCTACCATTTTTAAATCGCGATAATGAAAGCAAAAGACTTGCCAGTATTATTCAAGCTGGCAGGCACCTCGCCGTTATTTACGGACGACGAAGATGTGGCAAATCTCGTCTTATCAGAGAAGTTCTCTCGGCAAAGCAAGCTGTTTACTATATTGCCGATGAAAGAGAAGCTACTCTACAAAGAGAGGCTTTAGCCAGAGAAATAGCCAGAATTATTGATGGGTTTGACAAAGTCAAGTACCCAGACTGGGAATCTCTTTTTAGTCGTTGGTGGAAAGGAAAAACGTACCTTTATTGCTTAGAAGTAAAATGCCCAGAATCAGGATGGATTGTCCCCTTACTGCCTACATTAATAATTAGCAAGGGGTATAAAGTTATTGCAAAGTTAATCCCTGA
>JADGBM010000114.1 GCA_015231515.1 Desulfobulbaceae bacterium | reverse complement strand
TAAAGCATCACGAACCGCTCTTATCCATCCCTTGTGTGGCCGACTGACAGCTAAAATGGAACTAAAATGTTTCAGTGTCGTGTCAAGCTGCTCTCTTATGAGTTTAATATTTTTTCTGTCCACAGTTGTCACCTATATACAAAAACATATTGTTATTCCTGAATAATATTACAACATAAATTTAGTAATTACTAAATTTTTTTCTATTTTAATAAAGAAGTGCCTGAATAATTATAAATAAATATTTAGCCATACCTGAATATTAATTTGCTGATTGGCAAATGTCGCAGAATAATTGGCCTTGCGTAATATTCGTGAAAGAAATGAATCCTGATTGATATCCATGACATTTCCAAGGCATCAAAACCCTTGCTGAAAATAAAGTTTTTAAAAAAGCCGTTTGACGAATCTCTTGAAAATGCCGGCTGGCAAGGAATTGCAGGGAGTATAAAAACAAAAAGCCGTCCAAAAGCCGCCAATAACGGCTTTTGGAATAGAAGTCACATCTCAAAAGAAGCCGTAACGAAACAAATAAATTCTTGTTTTAACTATCGTTTATCTGAATTTAACGCAGAGAATGCGAACTTAGATATTACAGCTCTTGGCCACTCCTTGCTAAATTTGCAATTGACGGCTTTTGCGCAGCAACATATTGATATAACTAGAAAATGGTGACCCCTACGGGACTCGAACCCGTGTTACCGGCGTGAGAGGCCGACGTCCTAGACCACTAGACGAAGGGGCCACATATTTGGTGTGCAGAATTGGGCATTACTAAATTAAAGGGAGGCATTTGTCAAGAGTTAGTTTATGGCACAGCAATGCTTCTACCGAAGGCCACCGCCCGCTCAAGCTTCTCTGGACTGCTTGATGAGTCGGCTCGTTTGTCAACGCCACGAACAAACAGTTCGCCGGAATAATTAAACCCCATGGCATCATAAGCATATTGAACACACATTTTAGAACCATCGAAAATTTTAGGCCCGTGTGTGGCTGCAACCGAAATAAAATATCCTTTTTTATCGGGTTCAATCAGCCACTTGCCCTGAGCAGCTAGAAGCTGTTTTCTTGCCCATAAGGCCTGCATTCGATCAACAAACATCTTCATTTGCGCCGAAAGCCCATAAAAATAAATAGGAGAGGCAAGGATAATATTCTTGGCAGTTACAATCTTACCATAGATGTTTTGCATATCATCATCAATAACGCAACGACCAGTTTTATCGCAGCCTCCACAGGCAATGCACGGGCCTATGTGCAAATCGCAAATCCGGACAGTCTCAACACTGCCACCCTCTAGTTCTATCCCCTGCGTAACCGCAGCCAGCAAGGTTTCACTGTTGCCTTTCTTCCTGGGACTGCCAGAAAAAGCAATAAACTCACTGGATGCAATACCCATGAAAAAACCTTTAATCCTTGCCAGAGATCCGCCCGTAAAAACGGGTCTCCTCTCGCAGCCAGTTGCCGATTTCAGTATTTAAAAACCTTGATGCACAGCGCCACTGCCAGTTATTCTCAGTTGTCCCAGGTGTATTCATTCGACAATCAGAGCCAAAACCAAGAATATCCTGAAGCGGAAGAATTGCTGTCGAGGCGGTGGAGCTGAGAGCAAAACGGATAAAATCCCGGTGGATCGTTGCCCCATCGCTATTAGCATATTTCCTGACCCGTTCCTTGCTTGCCGCCCCGATATTCGCGCCAAGATACCAACCCACAGTAGTATCATTATCGTGTGTTCCTGTATATACGATACAGTTGGTAGTTTCAAAATTATGCGGCAGATAAAGGTTATTCTCATCTGAGTCAAAGGCAAACTGTAGAATCTTCATTCCAGGAAACCCCAAATCATCACGGAGTTTCCGAACGTCAGCGGTGATAATCCCTAAATCTTCCGCAATTATCGATATACCTTTAATATCTCTGCCCATATCGACAAAAAACTGCCGACCAGGCCCCTTAACCCAACGGCCCTTAACTGCAGTCAGTTCTTTTGCAGGGATCTGCCAATAGGATTCAAATCCCCTGAAGTGGTCAATTCTTATAGCGTCAACCATCTGCGCCAGGTGCTTAAAGCGCTGTCTCCACCAGCGATACAGCGTATCATTTTTGCGCCTACCGTCCTTCCACAAGTAAAGAGGATTTCCCCAGCGCTGCCCAGTTTCACTGAAATAGTCCGGCGGAACACCTGCAACATAGGTTGGTTGGGATGTTTTTCTATCGAGATGGAAACAGGATTGGTTTGCCCACACATCAACACTGTCATAGCTAACATAGATAGGCAAATCGCCAATCAATTGAACACCGCACTTGGAAGCATAGGCCGCCAAACGGCGCCATTGTCTAAAAAAAATGAACTGCTCGAACTTATAGTACAGTACACGCTGGGACAAGGACTCAGAAACCGCCTTCAGCATCTCAGGTTTACGCGCCACAATATCTTTGGGCCATTGATCCCAAGACTTATTTTGATGCTCACGAATTGCCATAAATAGTGCATAATCGTCAAGCCAATAAGATTCATTATCACAAAACTTTGGGAAATCCTCATGCCCACGCTCGTTAAAATGCACAAAGGCCTTTTCCAGAACGAGACTCTTAAACTTAATTACATTCGCAAAATCGGCTCGATACTCAGAAAAACCATCACCAGCATGAAGTACGTCCCAGGTTAAAAAACCATCATCAACAAGAGATACAGGGCTGACGAACAAAGGGTTGCCAGCCATTGCCGACACACCCATGTAAGGAGAACAACCAAAAGCATCCGATACCGGTCCTAAAGGCAAGAACTGCCAGTATCTTTGCCCCGCGGCAACCAGGAAATCAATAAAGTCAAAAGCACCCTGACCGAGATCTCCAATTCCATATGGACCAGGCAATGAACTGATATGCAGAAGAATGCCACTTGATCGACCATTGAACGATATATTTTTTTTAGCTATCACTTTGCATTCACCGAATAGAGTACTTATAGTCGTTCTGATTCGACAGCGACTATTAGCGTTGACACATTTGAGCTGACCCAGCTCAACATTTTCATTTTTAGCTTAGTGGCAAATTGATCAGCATGTCAAGTTGATCACATGCAATTCACCTTTATAATTTAGTTGCCACCCATAATTTCGAAATATCGTTCTTGTTTTTTTTACAAATTTTACCGACAATAAGTATCATCAGAAGTTGCTATTGGATATTTTATACCCACAACAGCACTATTTTTGTTGATTTTTATTAAATTTATTTTTATGTTGCGCGATTTTCGTATCCGAAACTACATTCAATTTACATAAACTTAGTCGGGAGATAACTCTTAGTGCCTGCCGAGATAAAAAAACAACTTCTTAAAGCTAGTAAAGAGATCGGTTATCTGACGATTCCCTTCCTAAACAAGCTTATTCCTGAAGACAAAAACGCTGACTTCATCGATGAGATTTTTGAATTTCTTGAAAAGAAAAAGGTCAAAATCATCACTGAGGAAAAAGCTGACGCCAAAAAAACACTTTCTGGCGTAACCTGGCAGGATGGGGACGAAATCGACCCTGATCTGGAAAAAGACACGCTTTCCGCCAAAGATGACCCACATGAACCAGAGGAGACTACGACAACCTATCTCCGTGAGATGGGCCAATTTGATCTCCTGACGCCCGAAGAAGAAGAAAAATACTCAAAGGCCATTCGAAGCGGCTTTGATGCGATCATACGGCTGATCCGAGAAGATACGTCTGGTGTTCCTGAGATTAAGATACTCGTTGACCGCGTTGCTTTATGGGAAAAACGCGACCCTACCTTAAAGCCCAAAAAACAGCATTTAAACTTCATGGTTCGTTCGGTTTCGGCATGCTACGGCAAGTATTCTGAAATCAACGCACTGTTGATCATGAAACAGAGAATCGCTGTTTACACGAGAAATATTGAGTGGGCCAAAGATGCAATGATCAAGGCCAACCTTCGGCTGGTAGTCAGCATTGCCAAACGCTACATGCACCAGGGACTCAGCCTCGCAGATCTTATCCAAGAGGGGAACCTGGGCCTTATGCGTGCTGTTTTTCGCTTCGATTACACGAAGGGCAATAAATTCAGCACCTATGCCAGTTGGTGGATCAGGCAGGCTATCACCCGCGCTATTCTAGACAAAACTCGCACAATCCGTCTTCCTGTACATTTCCTTGAACTACGCAGTCAGTTCTTCAAAGCCTTCTACTCGCTTCTTAAAGAGCTTGGCAGAGAACCAACACCAATAGAGATTTCAGAGAAAACCGGCCTGCCAATGGACAAGATCCTGGCGATCCTCGAAGCTTCAAGAGAGCCGATTTCATTGGAGACCCCGGTAGGTGATGACGACAGTACCCTTGGTGACTTTCTTGAAAACAAAGAGTCCGCTTCACCCTACGAGTCTGTAAAGAACCATGAGCTTTCAGACCGGGTAAAATCGATATTGATGACCTTAAGCCCCCGGGAAGAAAAAATTATTCGCCTGCGCTTTGGTATTGGTGAGGACGCCGAGTACACACTTGAAGAAATCGGCAAGCGTTTTAATGTTTCCCGTGAACGTATACGGCAAATTGAGAAGAAAGCCTTGAACAGACTACGTCATTCCAGCAGACGTGAAAAGCTTAAACCATTTACGGATTCATAAATTACAACTAGCTCAAACCTATTTTCTCTGTAACCCGATCATTCATTCCTGTCACTATCGCCCTGGCCTGCGGCATTGCCTGGAGCTTTTTTGCATTTGTTCCTGTTGACCTCTGCGGGATGCTCGCGATTATTCTCGCCGTCAGGATATCTCTCTTCAGGCAGTTTAAACGCTGGTCAAGCCCATACCTCCTTCTCGCATTCTTCTTCCTGGTCGGTGGCATACACGGAACTCTCGGCAACAAACAACCAGAAGACCCCAACCATGTTCGCCAACTGATCACCCAACGACAGGAACTCTCCATAACTGGCACGTTATTGCAAAGTCCGGAACTGAGCCCCGACAAAACAACCCTGCTGATCGACTCGCATCAAATAATTGAACCAAACACCAGCTATCCAGCCATCGGCCTTGTTCGTATTGCCGTCAATGGCAGAATTGCCCCCGACATTCAACCCGGAGACAGCATTATCTGCCGGGCCTGGCTGACACCTGTATCAACCTACGGTGTCCCTGGGGCATTTGACTACAAAAAGTTCATGGCCCAAAAATCGATCTGGGTTACGGGTTGGGCAAAATCACCTCTTTTAGTTAAAAAAATTGTTTCTCCGAAGCCCCATACTTTTAAGGAAAAGGCTCGATTTTTTTCTGAGAGAACACGTTACCGAATAAACCTTTTTCTCACCCAGACACTCAACCCTCGTCAATCCGGTATTTATAAAGCAATTCTCACAGGTGACAGATCCGGGCTCTCACCTGAAATCAATGAATCTTTCAAAGCCAGTGGCGCAACTCATCTTTTGGCTATTTCAGGCATTCACATCGGCCTTCTTGCTCTTATTAGTACGTTTCTATTTACCATCCTCCTGAAACGTTCAGAGAAAATACTCCTGCGCTTCTCGGCACCGAAGCTTGCAGCCGGGCTTTCATTAATTCCGTTGATTCTCTATGCCACAGTTGCTGGTTTTGGCCCTCCGGTAGTCCGCTCCTTAATCATGGTTACGGTGTTCATCGTGGCCTTCATATGTAATCGTCAGTGGTCAATTTCCAACAATATCGCTATTGCCGCACTTATCATTTTAGCATTTGACCCCACCCTGCTCGCCACTGCATCGTTCCAGCTCTCGTTCTGTGCCGTCTCGGCAATTGCACTCTTTGCCCCACAGCTCAAGAGAATTACCAACTCACCACCTTCATCGGCGCCAAACCGCACATCAATCTCCAACAAAATCAGGCGCTGGGCGATGGCCTCGCTACTGATCTCCATCATAGCCAGCGCCGGCACCGCCCCCATAATCTTGAGTCATTTTAACAGAATATCCCTATTAAGCCCGATCACAACATTACTTGTCGAGCCCCTACTCTGCATCTGGTCACTCACCTTAGGGCTGTTCGGGGCATTAGCAGTTCCCCTGCCTCAACTATCTGCGCTTATCTTTCAGGCAGGGGCTCTTGGCATTGATCTGGCCATCGCCATCACCTCTTCACTTGCCAAACTGCCAATCGCTTCCATATGGGGCCCGGCACCTCATCCCATCCAGACCTTTTCATGGTATCTACTGCTCATACAAATTGCCTCATGGCACCATCCACAATTTCAACGAGTAAAAAAAACTAGCCTTATTATCGGCCTTGCCGGCCTGGCGATTCCTGCTTTTGTCTCATTTAACCCTAACAGCAAAGATATGCAGGTTACCGTTCTTGATGTTGGCCAAGGCAGTGCTGTCATCCTGCAACTGCCCGACAAAAGAACATTTTTAGTCGATGGCGGTCAAAAAACGTACAGCAAGTCAGAAACCTACAGCTTCAATGTAGGAGAGCGGATTATTGCACCATATTTATGGCATAATCAGATTACTAAGCTCAGTGGTGTACTTATCTCTCATCATGATGCCGATCACTATAACGGGCTTAGTTTTATTCTCGAAAGGTTCAAGCCAGACAATCTCTGGATCAACTCCAGATACACTGAGATAGATGCCTCTGGGGCAGACAGTTACAGTCTGTTACTTGATAAGGCAGAAAAACTCGGCATTGCCGTCTCAACCCCGGTTCAGGGAGAGAATCTACTGTCCGGCTCAGCTGCGAAATTAGTTGTTGTTTCACAGATCAGGCAGGACACTACCATCTCAAAATCAGACCTAACAAACGATGACAGCTTGGTTTTACGATTAGAGTTTGGCAAAAAATCGTTTCTTTTTCCGAGCGATATCGAAAAGAAAGGGGAACTATCGATCATCAAGCTGGGCGCAGAGCAAATTGACACAGACGTACTTGTCGCACCGCACCACGGCAGCAAAACTTCAAGCAGCCCGGGTTTTTTAGAAGCTGTCTCACCAGAGGTTATTGTGGTTTCGGCAGGAAAAAACTCCAACGGCATCTTCCCCTCCAATGAAACAATGCAGGCCTATAAAAAAATCGGCAGCAAGGTCTTCCTTACTGCCGAATCAGGAACTGTCTTTTTTAAAACTGATGGCACCAACCTGACGACAACTACCTTCTTTTAAGTTCACGAAATGTTCTTTACCAACCTATCAGGCCTCGGTAAAATCGGTTGGCGGGTTCTTTAAAAACTTAACAAACTTTGATTTATCAATAGAATTTGTATAAGCCGATTCGGGAGATATCCAGCCCTTCTCAAGATGTTCCATAATAGCGTCATCTAATGTCATCATGCCATATTTCTTACCGGTCTGCATAACAGATGGTATCTGAAATGTTTTCCCTTCACGAATCAGATTTCGAACAGCAGGCGTACAGATTAATATCTCAAGAGCTGCGCATCGCCCCTTGATATCAACGCGTTTAAATAGAGTCTGTGAAACCACAGCCTTTAAGGCATCGGCCAAGGTTGAGCGCACCTGGGCCTGCTGACCTGAAGGGAATATCTCAATAACCCTGTCCACAGTTTTTGCGGCATTCAAGGTATGCAAAGTGCCAAAAACCAGATGTCCTGTCATGGCAGCTTCCATGGCCAGTGAGATCGTCTCTAAATCCCTCATCTCGCCAACCAGAATGATGTCTGGATCTTCACGGAGGGCGCCACGTAACGCTGCCGAAAAACTCTTGGTATGTAAGCCAACTTCACGGTGATTAACAATACACCGCTGGCTTTTATGGACAAACTCTATGGGGTCTTCCACCGTCAGGATATGGTCGGCCCTGTCTTTATTGGCCTGATCAACAATAGCAGCCAATGTCGTCGATTTACCGCTACCGGTAGGTCCGGTCACAAGCACCATACCTTTCGGCAGGGCGGACAACTTACTGATAACTTTCGGCAGACCAAGTTGCTCACAGGTCAGGATATCACTTGGTATTTCACGGAAAACAGCTGCAATCCCATATTTTTGCTGGAAGAGATTTCCCCTGTAGCGGGCTAATCCAGCAATTTCGTATCCAAAATCTACATCGCCGGTCTCCTCAAACTGCTTAATTTTATCTTCGGTAACAATTTCGTATAGCAAGGCCTTCAAGGTATCATTGTCGAAGGTATTATATTTCACCTTTTCCATATCGCCTCGAATACGCAATATCGGCTGCTGCCCCGACACCAGATGAAGGTCGGAAGCCCCTTGTTCGTTCATAAGCTTGAAAAAAGCATCAATCTGTGCCATACGATATCTCCTCAACGGACAGTGATGTCGCCATTATTGGCAACACCGGAAGTTAAATATAAAAATGTAGAGTGAAAAAAGAAGCACAATTTATTACTGTGGCAGTAGTTTGCCCATCCTTATCCGACAAAAACCAAGCCAGTCGTAATCAGTGTAGCAAAATTTACCTTCAGGTAAAAATTTTTTCTTCTTGGATGATATGAATTATATTGACCTTCACACACACTCGTCATACTCCGACGGCACCCTCTGCCCTTCCGCCATTGTTGATGCTGCTTCAGAAAAAAAAATCAGCACTCTGTCAATTACTGACCATGACACAATGGCCGCAACAGCTGAGGCCATCGACTGCTGCAAAAAGTGTGGTGTTGAATATCTTCCGGGAGTAGAGATCAGCACTCATATCAAAACCATGTCTGTGCATATTCTCGGCTACTATCTTGACCATAACTCCGATCCATTGCTGAGTTTTTTAGAGACAATTCAACAGGCACGAACAGAGCGAAACGAAAAAATATTCTTACGCCTCAATCGACTGGGGATCAAGCTTTCACTTTCTGACATCTCAAACAGCCACAACCCATCATCACAGATTGGCCGCCCCCATATAGCCCAACTACTCGTCAACAAAAGGGTTGTAAAATCAGAGCGGGACGCCTTCAGCCGTTATCTCAAAAAAAATGCCGCGGCCTATGTGCAGCGCGCCCAAATGCCGACAGCAACAGCAATAGCAGCTATTCGAGCCGCAGGAGGAATAGCGGTTCTTGCCCACCCAGCGAGCCTGGGGCTATCTGAAAAATCGCTGGCCCAATTGATTGACCAGTTAAAAGAGGACGGGCTGACCGGTGTCGAGATATTTCACCCTCTGCAGTCAGACAAAAATATCGCTTTTTTAGAGAAACTCTGTCATAAAAACGATTTAGTAACAACAGGCGGCAGTGATTTTCATGGAAGAGATCGTGACAAAACAAATATTGGTGAGTATGGCTACAATAAACTCATTTCGGGTTCACTCATCACTGCCCTTAATAGATATTAACCGGCAACTTAGCCCTCTAC
>JADGBM010000113.1 GCA_015231515.1 Desulfobulbaceae bacterium | reverse complement strand
TAATAAGGGTATTGAGGCGAGGTCAGCCATCATAAACGGCGCAATCCCTTACTCCCAAAAGATTGTTTCCTCACTGGCACACTATAAAGAAGTCGGGCCGGAGTCAATCCAGGCAATTTTACGGAAAATTTTCGCGACCGAGACACTCGATATTTTCTTTTGGCAATCGCCCCAAGCCTTGAAGGAGACAGTGTCAAAAAGGCATTTCTCACAAGATTTTGCTCAATATTCAAAGGAGGTTTTTCGTAAGGGCAGCCCTGACTGGTTCGAAGATGAACTTGACGACAGGGATATTGCGGTAAGTCTCATCCCGCTGATGGGTATCGATCATCTTGAAGGAGTCTTTTGTCTCGTCTTTGATATGTCAACTGTCTATAGCCAATTAGACATTTCATCACGTCTTAGTTTAAGTATTGAATCATCAAAACTTCAGGAACAACAGCTCCGGGAAGCTGAAAAGCATCGAAATCAACTAAAGACTCGACGTCAGGCGCAAAGAGAGTTACTCGCAACAAATAAGCGGCAGAACGTGCAGGCTATCAAACTGGCTGGCAACAGGTTGATGGGCTTTTTGGGAGCAACTATGGTCGTATTGATGGCCGTTTCCCTTTTTCTTTTCTGGTGGTTGGGCACCAGGCGTATCACTATTTTAAAAAACTGGCTGGCCAAGATGACAGAGGGCAATCTTTCCGCCTGGAAAACAGAAATAAATTTACAAAATGCCACCGCCGACAGAGCTGAACTCACCGGCAGTAAAAGAAAGTTGCCCGATACAGGCGATTCAAAGAGTGATCTCACATCACAACGGGTAGTCGCTACAACTGATGATGAAATCGGTGACTTGGGAAACAGCATCAACCTCATGCTCGATAGCCTTGATCAGACAACGGTCTCAAAAAACCTGCTGATGCGTGAGATTGAAGAGAGGAAAAAAATTGAGAGTCAGCTATTGGATAACCAGCAGCGACTAAAAACCATTTTGAACGCGGTGCAGGCCGGCGTTGTGCTGATTGACGCTGAAAGCCGCACTATCGTAAGCGTAAACCCGGCAGCTGAAGCCCTCATAGGAGTTGGGAGCCAGGATATTGTCGGCAGAACTTGCTACAATTTCATCTGCCCGGCCCAACAGCACAACTGCCCGATCGACGATCTTGGCGAGACGATCAACAATAGTCAAAAAACACTCCTTACCGCAAGCGGCAAGGAACTGCCCATCATCAAAACAGAGACCGAAATTACTCTGGGTGGCAAACGGCATTTTATCGCCAGCTTTGTCGATATTACCGATCTGCAGCAGGCAAGGCAGAAACTTGAGCAGGCGACCAGTGCGGCTGAGCGGGCCAGCGCTGTCAAAAGCCAGTTTCTGGCCAATATGAGCCATGAGATCCGCACCCCGCTCAATGGCGTCCTCGGTATGAGCGAAATTGCCCTTGAAAGTGGCCTTTCAGATGAACAAAAAACTATTGTCTCCACTATCAGTAAAGAGGCTAAATCATTACTCAGAATTATCAATGACATTCTTGATTTTTCTAAAATTGAAGCCGGCAAGATGGAAATCGAAACCATTCCTTTCGATCTCTACTCTCTTTGCGAAGAGGTTGTCCAATCAATCATCTATACAGGCGAACAGAAGGGGCTGGAAATTATTTTCTTTATCGAGCCCAATATACCGCCAATGCTCCAGGGTGATCCTGGCCGCATTCGTCAAGTGTTAAAAAATCTCTGCGGTAATGCCCTTAAGTTTACGAGTGAGGGAGAGGTTTATATCAAAGTAGCCTTACAGGAGGATTACGGCGAAGGAGTCCGTCTCCTTTTTTCAATTAAAGACTCTGGGATTGGCATTGCGCCAGAGAAACTTGAGACAATTTTCGAAAGCTTTACCCAGGCTGACGGTACAACGACACGGCTTTACGGCGGCACCGGACTTGGCACCGCAATATCAAAACAACTGGTCGAGCTGATGGGCGGAGAAATAAACGTTGAAAGTAAACCAGGTCAAGGCTCCACCTTTAAATTTCTATTGCCGTTATTGAAATCGCAAACCGCGGATATAACCCTTTTGGCTCCACAGCCTAAACTTGAGGGAATCAGGGTGCTGATTGTTGACGATAATCCGACCAACCTTTTTATTTTGGAAGAGTACCTTAATGCTTGGGGCTGCATCCCTCAAAAGGCGGCAAACGGCGGCGGGGCATTAACACTTTTCAAGAAGGCCATGACTGCTGGTCTCACAGCCTTTGATCTGGTTATTACTGATTATAATATGCCGATTCTTGATGGCTTTTCTTTTGTAGAGGAGATCCGGAATTTTCAAAAAAATGGGCAACAGGTTCCTGTCATTGTGTTCAGTTCTCCTTCCACCAGTAAAGGGGCTGAAAAGAACTGGGCGGGATTAGCGGTCAGCAGTTTTATTAATAAACCGATCCTGCGGCAGGATCTGAAAAGGGCTGTATGTGAAGCGTTAAACCTGCAGACTAAGAAAACACCTGCTCATCATATTGACCAAAGTATGTCTGCCCCTGAAGTTTCAGAAAACGAGGGAAAGAAATATCATATCCTGCTGGCCGAAGATTACCCCACCAACCGGATTGTAGCGGCCAATTATCTTACAAAAGCCGGCTACCAGGTTGACCTGGTCGAAAACGGCAGGGAGGCTGTCCTATTTTTTCAGCAAAATACCTATGACCTTATCTTGATGGATATTCAAATGCCTGTCCTGGATGGCTATGGCGCGACTTTTGAGATCCGCGAATATGAAAGCAGTAAGCCCGCCGGCACAAAAATTCCGATTATTGCCATGACCGCCCATGCCATGAGCGGCTACCGGGAGAAATGCCTTGCCGGTGGAATGGATGACTATATAACTAAACCCTTAAAGAGAAGAGAATTTCTTGAAACTGTCAAACGCTGGCTGCCACAAAACCCAGACAACAAAAAGCACGTTGCGGACAAACCGGCTTCTGGGCCTGAAGTAGATACCGATGGGCCAGTGGATATGGAAAAACTATTTAAAGAAATGGAAGGCGATCAGGAGATTATCCTGGCTCTGTTTGACAGTTTCTCGGAGAGCCTTTCGACGCAGAAAAGCATCTTGCAGCAGGCAGTGTCTGCTGGAGATTGTAAAACAATACGGAATGAAGCGCACTCCATCAAAGGGGCTGCCGCAAATGTAGCCGCTTTTAAACTTTCCGCTATCGCAAAGAAGCTTGAAGCGTTAGGAGACCGCGCTGCCCACGATGAAATACCCCCGGTTTTTACGCAGTTTTTATCGGAAGTAGAGACCTTCATACAGTTTGCCCAAAAATACAAAGGAGAGCACGATGGACTCAATATCGCAAACGCTTAAAGTTGAGGAAGATATGACTTTCGGCAAAAAAATTATGATTGCCGACGACGATCGGACTGCCCACATAATGTATGGGAAAACACTTGCCAACCTCGGGTTTGAAGTGCTTCACGCCTATGACGGAGAAGAAGCGTATTTAATGGCGAAACAAGTATGTCCCGACGTTCTTCTGCTTGATATCGGGATGCCCAAAATGGACGGCCGTGATATCTGTAAAAAACTGAAAAGTGATGCGGCCACCAAGAACATCAAAATAATTATGGTGACCGGCAGGGATAGTGAATTTGATCGTCTTGTCGGTTTTGAGGCCGGCGCCGATGAGTATGTGGAAAAACCCTGCTATCCAAGCTATGTTGAACGAAAGATACGGTCATTATTGGCGAAAAGCTGACCGGCTTATCAGTGTAATCCGGCCCATTCAGTCACTAACCATTTCTTATTGAAAGAATAATTTCATCCTAACTTTCTTACTGTAGTCTATCAACATGGAAGCATTTGTAGGTCACTGCAAATCTCCTTTTTGATATTCTGCCCAGTCCCACAAGCGAGTTGATAAAATACTACAATTTTAAGATGGTTTGGCTAGGCGGCGGGCAGAATATCTCTCTCGGGGATGAAGGTGATGAAACCAAATCATAACAAACAGGAGAGTTAACGATGAAGAAAGTTTTGCACGTGGGTATGGCTGTGGCAGTGGTTACGACTATGACATTAGGGGCGGGTTCCTGCCTGGCGGATGAGCATGGCCGTGATCACAAAAAAGACGGAGCAAAAAACATTATCATGATGGTTCCGGATGGGATGGGAATTTCCAATGTAACGGCGGCCAGGATTTTTAAAAATGGCCCGAATGGTGAGCGACTGGCCTTGGAAAGTTTGAAGGTTATTGGTCAGCAAAGCACCCATGCTGCCAACAGCACAGTCACTGACTCTGCTGCTGCGGCAACAGCTTGGGCAATCGGACAAAAAGCCAATAATGGCGAAATCTCTTGTACCCCAACAGAAACAGGAGACTGTTCCAATGCCCCTAAAACCGTTCTTGAAATAGCGAAGGCCATGGGGAAAGCAACTGGACTTGTTGCAACGTCACAGATTTCTCATGCAACACCGGCAGCATTCGGCGCCCATGCCGGCAACAGGTATTGCGGTGAAGAAATTGCCCGCCAGTATATCGAAGATACCGATGTTGATGTTGTTCTTGGAGGAGGCGTATATTACACCAACACCAAAACCGGCAGATGTCCATGGGGCGCCAGCCTTCCTGGTACCGGCATGGGACAAGACGGTATCATAAGCTCCGCCATGGATAACGGTTATACCGTGGTTGGAACAGAGGATGAATTAAAAGATGCGGTTAAAGGTAAGGATTCCAAAGTGTTGGGCCTTTTCAAAGGTTTTAATGATGGGAAGACCGTTGAGATGTTCCATGTTGATCCCACTGTAACCTATCCCGAAGAAGAACCAACCTTAGCTGAGATGACCGAGGCCGCGCTTGACATTCTTGATGACGACAAAGACGGTTTCTTCTTGATGGTTGAAGGCTCACAGATTGACTGGGAAGACCATGCCAACAGCCAGGAGGGTATGATTGCAGAAACCTTGGGTTTTGAAGCAGCCGTTGAAACAGTAAATAGCTGGTTGAAAAAAGGGCACAACGCCAAAAATACCTTGCTGATTGTTGCCCCTGACCATGATACTGCCGGTTATGCCATTAATGGTCCGTATGGGACATTAAGCAACCAAGGTGAAATAGTTGACGGCGCCTATATCTCCGGTAATCATACCGCAACAGATGTAGTGATCTGGAGCCAAGGCCCAGGCAGCGAGAACCTTGGCAGAGCCCTTGATAATACCGATCTGTTCTCTGTAATGGTCAATGCTTTAGACGATTAATATAATTTCCACCTAGTTTTTTTGGCCCTCCAGAGGGCCGGCAGATCTCCCCCAAAGTAGTAATTTCTGTCGGCCCTCTTTTTTCCCTCCCGCACCAGTAACCACTCGCCATTCTTAACCAACTTTATACGCGAATTTAACCGCAAATTAATCTGTCGCTGCTATCCTCATAAAAAATCAAAAAGCAGAACCAATCAGCCCAAGAGGAGGACAACATGCTTGTCAGTAAACTTGATAAACTCACCATCCTTTCCATGGCCGTTCTAGGCGCTAGCACTGCCTTCAGCCCAGCCCTTGTCAGCACCGCCCACGCGGATGAACGCCATCATGGTGCCAAACAGTTGGAACTGCAGGTTCTGGGTTCGTACCGGACCGGCTTTTTTGACGAGGGCGGCTCCGAAATCCCGGCCCATGATAGCACCAGCCAACGGCTCTTTGTTACCAATGGCGCCGAAGGTAAAATCGATATCATCGACATGCACGATCCGATGAACCCAACTCTCATCAGCCAGGTGGATCTTGCGCCCTACGGCAAGGCGGCAACCAGTGTAGCGGTCAAGCGAGGTTTAGTGGCGGCGGCAGTGGTTAATAATGACAAGCAGCAGAATGGCAAAGTGGTCTTCATGGACACTGAGGGCACTATCCTCAACCAGTTGACGGTGGGAGCCCTGCCTGACATGCTGACCTTCTCAGCCAATGGCAGATACTTGTTGGTGGCCAACGAAGGTGAACCAAACGATGATTACAGCATCGATCCGGAAGGAACTGTCAGTATCATCGACTTGGACTGTGATGACGAGCGCGACGGCAAACATCACCACGACATGACCTTAGGTCAGTGTGCCGCCCAACTGGAGCAGGAATCGGTACGAACTGCCGGATTCACTTCCTTTAACGGCAAGCCTCTGGCCCCTGGCATTCGTGTTTTTGGTCCTAATGCTACAGTCGCTCAGGATATGGAACCGGAATACATTACCATTGACAAAAATTCAAAGACAGCTTGGGTCTCCTTGCAGGAAAACAATGCGGTGGCCGTCATTGACATCAAGAAGGCAAAGGTCGAAAAACTCATCAGCCTCGGATTCAAGGACCACTCTCTTGCTGGCAATGAGCTGGACGCCAGCAACAAGGACGGGGGGATCAATATCGCCAACTGGCCCGTCTTCGGCATGTACCTGCCAGACTCCATCGCCTCATACCAATTCCGTGGTAAAACCTTCATCGTCACCGCCAACGAAGGTGACAGCCGCGATTACGCTGGTTTCAGCGAAGAGGCCAGGGTGAAGGATCTGTCTCTGGATCCGGTGGCCTTCCCTGATGCCGCCTACCTGCAAGAGAGTGCCAATCTCGGCCGCCTGAAAGTGACGACCACTATGGGCGATATTGACAACGACGGCGATTTTGACGCGCTATTCTCTTATGGGGCGAGATCCTTCTCTATCCGCACCGCTGATGGCGAACTGGTTTACGATTCCGGTTCTGACTTTGAACGGATTACTGCGGATCAACTGCCCGCTGACTTCAACTCCCACAACAAAGAAAACAACTCCTTTGATGACCGCAGCGATGATAAGGGCCCGGAACCGGAGGGGCTGGCAATTGGCAAGATCGGTTCCCGAACCTATGGCTTCATCGGTCTGGAACGGGTCGGCGGCGTTATGGTCTACGACATCACTAATCCATACCGGCCCGAGTTTGTCCAGTATATCAACAATCGGGATTTCCTAGGGAATCCAGCCCTTGGCACGGCAGGTGATTTGGCGCCGGAAGGCCTGGCGTTCATTGACGCATCTGACAGCCCGATCAACAAACCACTTCTCGTGGTTGCCAACGAGGTCAGCGGCTCAACCACAATGTATGCTATCGAATTATCCGGTAAGAATAAGGAGCGGTAAGTACTTTTCTGCCACGAGCCGACTAAAACTGTAGAAATCAAGGCGGTTTATATCCACTGAACCGCCTTGATTTTCATCTCTCTTCTCCAAAAACTATCAACTATCTGAGGACTTCCATGGCAACTCCAAATAAATCGGTAGCACAAATATTTTCATTCACCGAAAAGACGGAGGGCAAGCTTCAAAAAGAACCGCCAAAAAAGTTTTTCCGAATGCTGGAGACCTTGTTCAAGCTGAGAAGACTACAAAACATTTATGAAGAGATAGGTCACGAGATGACAGAGAGCCATTTTGCTTCCCGTGTCCTCCAATATCTGGGAATTACCTGTTGTTTAGAACATCACGAAATATCAGAAAGGATTCCTGCTGAAGGCCCGGTAATCGTTGTCGCAAATCACCCTTTTGGCGGTGTTGAAGGCCTCATCCTTCTGTCGTTGCTCTCTAACTACCGGACCGACGTGAAGGTTCTTGGGAACCAGTTGCTCAAACGAATACCTGAATTGGCGACTGAGGTGATAGCCGTGGATCTGTTCTCGGGAAAAAAATCATCAACCACGAATATGCGTGCGCTTCGCGAATCAAAACGACACCTTGACACGGGTGGCTTACTGATCATTTTCCCGGCCGGAGAGGTTTCATCTTTTAAACTTTCCAAATGGGAAATTGCCGATCCAGCCTGGTTCAGGTCGCTGGAGTGGCTTATTAAAAAAACTGGTGCCGATGTGCTCCCCATCTACTTTGACGGACGAAACAGTGTAGCTTTCCAAGTCGCCGGCCTCATCCACCCACGCCTTAAAACCGCCTTATTACCGAACGAGCTGCTCAATAAGAAGAATAAGACCATACACCTTGAAATTGGGCAGATAATATCGAATAAAAGGCTTGCTGAAATTACACATAGTAAGCAGCTTATCGACTATCTCAGATTTCGGACCTACCTCCTTAAACAAAGAATTGTCAAAACCCAAAAAAAGGAGGCGAGCCGCACCCAACAACCCATTGCCCCGCCTGTACCAAGCGCTGAACTTTGGCAAGATATCTTCAACCTGCCATCGGGTCAATTATTGGCCTCTAGTGGGCACCTTACAGTGTATTACGGCTATGCCCACCAACTACCCAATGTTCTTCCCGAATTAGGGCGACTTCGTGAAATGACTTTCCGCAATGCCAATGAAGGCAGTGGCAAAGCCCGCGACATCGATCAATTTGATGATGATTATTTGCACGTTTTTGTCTGGCACGATACGTCCCATGAAATCATCGGGGCGTATCGCATGGGCGATGTGCAGGCCATTTATACCGCAAAAGGTGCTAAGGGCCTTTATACGAGCTCCCTTTTCTCTTACAGAAAAATGTTCTTTGAAACGATCGGTCCATCTCTGGAAATGGGACGCTCGTTTATTCGTCCAGAATTTCAAAATTCATTTGGCCCGCTGCTTTTGCTCTGGAAAGGCATTGGCCAGTATATTGCCAGACATCCCCAATATCGAATACTCTTTGGTCCTGTCAGTATAAGCCGCAGCTACAGCGATTTCTCCAGGCAACTGATTGCAGCATCGTTGCAGAAGAACTTTCTTTTGCCGGATCTGGCCAGGCATGTAAAGCCTCATCGCCCTTTAAAAATTCATACTCAATCTGTCAAAGGGTGTGCGCATGATGCTGTTTCTGATTTCGTCGACAATATCGACGAAGTTTCGCGTTTGATCGGTGACATTGAGGTGAATGAAAAAGATATTCCGGTTCTGCTGAAATTTTATCTCACCCTGGGCTGCAAGTTTCTGGCTTTTAACGAGGATCCGCTCTTCGGGGACGTGCTCGACGGCCTGGTTCTGGTTGATCTGTTGGAAACAGATTGCAAAACCATTCGTCGCTATATGGGTGAAAAAGGGGCTCAGAGTTTTATCAATTACCATCACCCCCAAAAGATGTCAGTGGCAGTCTGATACTATTTTTTTAGAAAGCAAGCTCACAAAGAAAAGGCTATGTTAAAAATTTCTAGAGTCGTGAGGTATTACACCCTTAAATTCCGTCGTCTCAAAGCTGAACCGGCATCGCTGGCCAGAGGCGTTTCACTTGGCTGCATCATCGGCATAAGTCCAACTCTGCCGTTCCACACTGGTCCGGTTTGGGTGCGGCGGCACAATGGTGGTGCGTTGGGCTTTATGTGGTGCGCACGGCGCACCCTACGTTGTCTGCCTAAATGGGAAAATTCAGTTTATTAGATTAACCCAAGCAGAAACTTTGCCATGGGAATACATTGGACCCTGGTGGCCCCGGTATTGATTACATCCTCATAGTCGTTGGTCAGCAGAATGGTTTCTGCCGTTTCATGTCCTTCCAGCAGTTTTCGGAAACAAGCCAGCTCCCGATCCGGGATGGCGCTTTCTGATACATCTTCATACCAAACCT
>JADGBM010000112.1 GCA_015231515.1 Desulfobulbaceae bacterium | reverse complement strand
CGCAAGTCATTCCGGGAGAGTTATCTTCAGCCGGCTATGGCACAGGGGCTTGTCGAAATGACTCTTCCTGATAAGCCAAAGAGTCGTCTTCAGAAATACCGCCTCACCGATAAAGGACGAGACCTCCTGCAAGCCTCTACAGAGGAGGATAAATAACCCATGGCTGATAAACTCCTCGACCTCACCGGCATCCACAACGAAAACGAGTTCTACACTCACCACTACCTGACTGCCCTTCTGGAGAACGACCTCAAAGGTCTCTACGATACTTGGAAGGAACAAGCCGAAGCCAAAGAAGAGAAACAACCATACGAGAAACTAACTGCTCTAGCGAAAGACTACTTTCATCTTTTAAACCGTCAAGAACGCCTGACAGAACGTAGTTCTCCAGATAACAAACGAGAAGTCCTCGAATTGCGTCAAGCATTCAGGCAACAGTTTATCAGCCTGCTCGGGTACGATATCTCACCGGTCAAACGCTACACCGATGAGAAACATTGTCTCCCACTCTTAGCACAAGTGGAAAAATCAGGCGGGCAACCAGAAGTCTGGTTTTTCGATTCTCTGGACTACGCCTCCATTCTCCCTGCTGAGGATGTTTTGAATATACCAGCCGTAGAAGACGCACCTCAGGCTGAAGCTATAGAAACTACAACACCTCTCCCAATTGTGGAAGAAGATGGTTCACTCGTCGGCGTACTGACTCAGGTGGTCTTTGCCGACCGTGAACCTCCCCGCTGGCTTATCATTTTTGATCTACAAGAGGTAGTCCTGGTAGACCGTAATAAATGGAACTTGAAAAAGCTACTACGCTTTGATCTAAATGAAATCTTCGAGCGTCGAAACGCTGATACCCTCAAGGCCATGGCAGCCTTGCTACATAGGGAGAGCATTGCTCCTATTGAGGGGCTGTGTTTGCTGGATACGCTGGATGAAAATTCTCACAAACATGCCTTCTCTGTCTCTGAAGATCTGAAATATGCTGTGCGTGAAGCGGTGGAACTGTTGGGTAACGAAGTAGTTTACTATATTCGACAGACCGGCTATAAGATTAAACTCTACGAAAAAGGAAGAAACGAAGAACTTACCCGAGAGTGCTTGAGGTATCTTTACCGGCTACTATTCTGTTTTTACATCGAAGCTAGACCCGAACTGGGTTATGCCCCCATGAAAAGTGAAGCCTTCCTCAAAGGTTACAGTTTGGAGTCCCTGAGGGAGTTGGCAGAAATGCCACCATTACAGGAAGATGAAGCCTTGAACGGGTATTATATCAATGAGTCTTTGAACATTCTCTTCAAACTCATCTATCAGGGCTGGAACGACAATATAGGAATGATGGGACGGGATGACCATTTAAAAGTCACTGACCACAGAACTTTTGAGCTGTTACCGCTCAATTCTCACCTCTTCGATCCGGCAGGTACAAAATTACTAAACAAAGTCAAATTCCGCAACCTGGTAATGCAGCAGATACTGGAGTTGCTTTCACTCACCAGCGTCAAGCGTGCTCGAGGAAGAAGGACTCGGCGTGGACGCATCTCCTACGCACAACTAGGCATCAACCAATTGGGCGCGGTATATGAAGGATTATTATCGTATTCAGGTTTCTTTGCCGAAGACGAACTCTACGAAGTCAAGAAGTCCGGAGAAGATTACGATGAGCTGAAAAACGCCTATTTCGTCAAGAAAGATGACCTCAACGACTACAAGGTAGATTGGAATGACCTAAATAAAAGTGAAGTTGTGCATCACGGGGAAAAAGGCAACCGGCAACATAAAGTTCATGAGCAGGGCTCGTTTATCTACAGATTAGCAGGTCGAAACCGGGAAAAATCAGCCAGTTATTATACACCAGAAGTTCTAACCAAGTGTTTGGTGAAGTATTCTTTGAAGGAACTGCTTAAAGATAAATCTGCTGATGATATTTTAGAGCTGACGGTTTGTGAGATGGCTCTGGGCTCTGGGGCCTTTTTAAATGAAGCTATCAACCAGTTAGCCGATGCGTATTTGGAGCGGAAACAACAGCAATTGGGAGAGCACTTATTACCATCGGATTATGGAGAGCAGAAACAGCGGGTAAAGGCCTATCTGGCCGACAACAATGTCTACGGGGTTGACCTTAACTCAACGGCAGTGGAACTGGCTGAGATCAGTCTGTGGCTCAATACCATTCATAACGACTCGGTAGTGCCTTGGTTTGGTAATCAGTTGGTCTGTGGAAATAGTTTGATTGGCGCACGATCTCAGGTGTATCCGGTGGATATGTTGGGGAGTAAGAAGGGGAAATGGTGGGAAAGTGAGCCTAAGAGAGTTTCAGTCCCTTCCGCGCAGCGGGGAACTGTAACGAAAAAGGAGAAACGATCGGAAGATGATGTCTACCACTTTCTGGTGCCGGATGCTGGCATGGCCAACTACACCGACAAGGTTGTAAAGAAGATGGTGCCGGATGCGATTAAGAAAATCGATGACTGGCGTAAAATTTTCGTTCTGCCTTTTGATAATGCCGATTTGAAGGTGCTGAAGCAACTCTCTGCCCGTATTGACGAACTTTGGGCAAAGCATGTAGAGGTGCTGAGGGAGATCAAGCAGAAAACCTGGGCCGATTTTGAATTCTTTGGGCATACGCCAAACGGGATTTTTGAGGGATGTAAAAGCAGTATCGGGCAGAAAGATAAGTTACTGGAAGATTCGTTTCATATTCATACGCCAACTAATGAATATTCGTATCATCGATTGAAACTGGCAATGGACTACTGGTGTGCTCTGTGGTTCTGGCCTATACAGAAAGCAGATCTTTTGCCCAGTCGGGATGAGTTTCTTATAGAGCTCGAATTTATTCTCTCAGGACAACTCTTTAAAAATATTATTCTGTGCGGTTTTGATGACATTTTAACTCCTGATAAATTTCCCCGCTTGCATTTGGTCAGGGAGTTAAGTCAACGCTTCCGTTTCCACCACTGGGAGCTTGAGTTTGCTGATCTGTTTGTGGATCGGGGTGGCTTTGATTTGATTGTGGGAAATCCGCCGTGGATTAAGGTGGAGTGGAATGAAGGCGGGTTTTTGGGGGATTATGAGCCTAAGTTTGAAGTGCGCGGTGTGTCGGCGAGTCAGGCGGCGGAGATGAGAGAGGAGGCGTTGAAGCGGTATGGGAAGCAGGGGGAGTATTTATTGGAATATGCGGAGTTTGAGGGAACCCAGGGGTTTTTGAATTCTGTTGGGAACTATGCTTTACTGAAGGGTGTACAGACGAACTTGTATAAGTGCTTTATTCCGCAGGCGTGGGGAGTGTTGAATGAGGATGGGGTGTTGGGATTACTGCATCCGGAAGGAATTTATGACGATCCGAAGGGGGGTGGGTTTCGGAGGGAATTGTACCCGAGGCTAAGGTGGCATTTGCAGTTTCAGAATGGTATGTTTTTATTCGCAGAGGTTGCGCATCGTTCAAAATTCAGTATTAATATTTCGTGCAGAAACTCGAATGTTGTAAATTTTACAACAATGGCCAATATTTTTGCAGTTAGCAGTGTTGACGCTAGCTTGAATCACGATGGAAAAAATATTGTCGGAGGAATAAAAAGTGAGGAAAATGCTTGGGATATAAGTGGCCACAAAGACCGCTTAGTCAACATTGGGGAAGAACAACTTAGACTTTTTGCAGATTTGTATGATGAAGCAGGGACGCATTTTTTTGAAGCCCGACTGCCTGCACTGCACGCCAAGCAGTTAATTAGCGTGCTGGAGAAATTTGCCCAGCATCCGAAGAAGTTGGGGGATTTGGAGGGGGAGTTCTTCTCAACAGAAATGTGGCATGAAACCAATGCTGTCAAAAAAGACCACACCATCCGCCGGGAAACAAAATTTGTTGAAAAGCTGGACGACTTTATTCTCTCGGGTCCGCATTTTTTTGTGGGCACACCGTTAAATAAGACACCTCGGAGTATTTGCACAGAAAAAGGTCACTACGACCGTATCGACCTCGACTTCATCCCCGACGACTACTGGCCTCGCACCAACTATGTGCCGGATTGCAGCCCAGAGGAGTATCGTCGCAGAACACCAAGGGTGCCGTGGGTGGAAGAAGGGTTAACCACAGAGGACACAGAGAACACAGAGAAAGAAACAATAAACATCAATAAAACAGAGGGAACAGAGAATAAAATATTTAGTAACAAAAAACTAGAGTCTGACGCACAACCCCCCTCTACGCATTTATTGTTAAATAAAAAAGGCAAACGGGTAACAGAGTATTATCGGATTGCCTTTAGAAAAATGTTGCCTCCACCTAACGAGCACACCTTAATCAACTGCACAATTCCACCCGAAATTGCGCACATACATGGCTGTATTTCTTGGAGTATCAGAGATGTTAAGTTGGTGAGTAATATTAGCACAATTTCAGCGACATTATTATCAGATTTTTATGTAAAGGCCACTGGTACGACTAATCTTGGCAATGATACTTTAAAAAATATTCCTTATATTGATTTCTGTTCAAAAACTCCTATAGGCCTCCTCCTCACCTGCCTCACCACCCACTACGCCTCCCTCTGGACCTCCCTCTACACCCCCGCCTTCCTTACCCAACGCTGGTCCAAGCCCGACCCCCGCCTCCCCAACTCCACCTTCATCGACCTCACGCCCGAGTGGGGCAGACACTGCTCGATGCGCACCGACTACCAACGCCGCCAAGCCCTCGTCGAAATCGATGTCCTAGCCGCCCAAGCCCTGAAACTCACCCTCGACGAACTGCTCACTATCTACCGCATCCAGTTCCCGGTTATGCGCCAGTACGAGCAAGATACTTGGTACGACCAGAAGGGCCGCATTATCTTCACCGTCAATAAAGGCCTTACCGGTGTCGGCCTCTCCCGCAACTCCTCCAAATCAGACCCCAACCCCGGCTGGGAAGATATCAAAGACCTACAATCCGGCACCGTCACCCAAACCGTCATCGACGACACACTGGCCCCTTGGCACAAACCCCACGACCTCACCAACTGCCGCCAACTCGACGATGGCCGTTGGGAACGAACCATCACTTATCACGCCCCCTTCGACCGCTGCAACCGTGAAGAAGACTACCGCACCGCCTGGAAGTTCTTCGAGGAGAATAGTTGAGCAAGCCCCCCCCCATCTTTTACAAATTTATGCCGCTCCACGGTCATGTAACTGAATTCAAAACACGCATAGATGTTTTGAATGAATTACTCTTAGACGGAATTGTATGGTTTTCAAATCGTTCAAAATTGAATGATCCATTTGATAGTTATGGGCTAATTATGGAAAAAGGGCGTGAACTTAATGAATGTCGAGAATTTACGCAACATGCATTATCAAGATATGGGTTTTATAGTTTAGCTTCCTCTAGGGAGAACCCCCTCATGTGGTCACATTATACTGCTGGTCATACAGGAATCTGCATACATTTTGACTCCCAAAAGTTGCATCAATATTTTCAAAATAAAATATACCAAGTAATTTATAGCTCTAAAATTACTATCATTGACTTAAAAGATTCTGAGAAATTCAGGATTTTCTTAGAAAAAGATGAAATATGGTCTTATGAGAATGAATACAGAATTATCCATCGACCAGAAGGACCTCACGGTGCTCCTAATCTTGAAAATGGTTTTGGATTAAAATATTTTCCTAAGGATGCTGTGACATCCATTTCTTTTGGTGTTAAAACTTCCGATACATTAAAAGATGAAGTTCGAAAAATTGTCAACAAGTCTGCTTTGAAAATTGACTTGGATCAGGCCCAAATGGCCACAGCAGAATATAAATTGCTATTTGAGCCAGTGTATAGAACGAAGAAATGACCACCCTCTTTATTTCCAGTGTCCAATCGGAGTTTTCCAAAACCCGCCGCCATCTTCACGAATTTATCTCAGGTGATCCACTCCTACGCCGTTTCTTTGATCCCTTTCTCTTCGAAGATATCCCCGCCAAGGACCGACCCGCGGACAACCTCTACCTTGACCAAGTTTCCCGTTCCCCAATTTATCTCGGGCTTTTCGGCAACGACTATGGTTGGGAGGACAAGAATAGCATCTCACCCACTCATCACGAATTCAACACCGCCACGAAACAAAACAAACACAGACTGATATTTGTCAAGGAGGGTACACCGGCTCATAAGGTGCTCACTCATCTCAATTTACTGGATAAGTATCACCCAAGCAATGCCGCTGTTTTGCTTTTTGCTCGTAAACCGCAGCGCTTCCTGATTTTATCGGAGGTCAAATGCGCTCACTTCCATGGTATAGAAGTGGCAAAGCCCATCCCGTCATACCAAGTATATAAGGGAACTGTTTTTGAACTGGTCGACCAAGCCGTCGATTTTGTGCTTTCCAAGATCAATCTGTGGGTGGGAACCCGCAAGGATGGGCCTCAGGCTCCCAGCAAATATGAGTTGCCTGAAGATGTGGTTTCCGAAGCAATCGTCAATGCCATTGCCCACCGAGATTACACCAGCACCGGAAGCGTTCAGGTGATGCTTTTTTCTAACCGTTTGGAAGTCTGGAATCCCGGCTGTTTGCCGCCGAACCTGACCCTCGAGAAACTGCGGCAACCCCATGGGTCATTTCCAACTAATCCTCTTTTGGCCGAACCTCTTTATCTTACCAAATATATTGAGCGCATGGGAACTGGCACCGGAGACATGATCAAGAAATGTCGAAATGCCGGTCTGCCCGAACCCGATTTCACGATTTCTGATGGATTTAAGGTTACGATTCGACGATCTCTTAAGGATGAAAAAGGGGAGATTATATCAGATAGAAATGGAATGCCCTTAATTAGAAAAGTTGACAGTGATCGGTCTCAAGAAAAAACAAAGGTAGATACGAAGCAGGAAAATCATGACGGGGTCCATGATGGGGTCCATGACGGGGTCCATGATCAAGTAGACCTGTCAGAAACAGCAATAAATATTCTGCGATACTGTGTCACAGCTCCAGAAGGAACTCCGAATTTACTTTCTCAATTGGGATATTCTACCAGAACAAGAAACTACCGAAATGCCATCGTCAAGCTTTTGGATATCAAGGCGCTTGAAATGACCTTGCCTGATAAACCAAAGAGTAAAAATCAAAGATACCGAACAACGACTTTAGGTCGTGCAATTATAGAGGGTAAAAAATCATGATCCACCTCATCCTAACCGACCAAAACCTACGAAGCGTAGAAGAGCACCTCCGCACCACCTTACCCTTAAATACTTTAGTCTTATGAGCGCAGCCCTAAAAAGCATCACCCTTGAAGGTTTTAAGTCCATCCGAGAACTCAAAGATTTTGAACTGAGTAGCCTCAATGTAATCATTGGAGCCAATGGAGCTGGAAAGAGCAATTTCATACAGTTATTCAAAATGCTTCAGGTTATGTCACAAAAGAACTTTAGCAAGTATATTCAAGAGCATGGAGGTGCGGATAGTTTTCTCTATAATGGACCAAAACAAACTTCAAGCATTAAAGCTGAATTTGAATTTTTATCTAATAGCCCCTATGCGGAAGGCAGCAACAGTTATCGCTTTATTCTTACCCCTACAGTCAACGAAACCTTTCTTATAGAAGAAGAACGGAAATATTATAACACTAATTGGCGATCTTACGGAAACCCTTCTGATGAAAGTAAATTACATGACATGCGTGATGAAACAGCTGCTAATGGAAATTCGAATGGAGTTGGTCATTATGTATACCATTCAATTTCTGATTGGATGGTATACCATTTTCATGATACCAGCGAAAAAGCCCCAATGCGTCGGTCAGAAATTGTGGAAGATAACCTAAAACTAAGAAGTGATGCAGCTAATATTGCCCCTTTTTTACTTCGCTTGCGGGAAATAAGCCGCTGGCAGTCTTACTATCGTGACATAGTACAAGCCATTCGGCTCGTCATGCCATTCTTTGACGATTTTCGATTGGATACTGTGAAAATGGGTGAGTCCGAAAAAACTCGTCTGAGTTGGCAACAAAAAGGTTCTGATTTTCCAATGCAACCCTACCATTTATCTGATGGTTCTATTCGTTTTATTGCTTTGGCAACAGCACTTTTGCAACCAGTTCCTCCTTCAACAATGATTATAGATGAGCCCGAATTAGGATTACACCCTGAAGCCATTGCAATCTTGGCCGAGTTGATGCACAGCATGGCTAAACGCACTCAATTGATTGTGGCAACCCAGTCTCCCATTCTAATCAATCATTTCTCGGTAAACAATCTAATAGTAGCCAACCGAAATAATAGACAAACTTGCTTTGAAAGACTAAATGAAGTTGATTTCTCTGAATGGCTGAAGGACTACAACATTGGTGAGCTGTGGGTTAAAAATGTGATCAATGGAGGCACGAATCATGAGTAATATCATTGAGGTTGTTGTACTTGTTGAGGGTCAAACAGAACAGAAGTTTATCAAAGATATCCTGGCGCCCTACCTGTATTCCAAACAAATATACCTCAAGCCCATTATATTTTCCAAGCCAGGCCAAAAAGGTGGGGATGTTCGTTTTGACAGGGTTATAGGGGATATTGGGCTCCATCTCAAACAACGAAGTGATACCTATCTCACCTTGCTTTTCGATTACTATGGCATAAAAGGTGATTGGCCCGGACTTTTAGAGTCAAAAAAGAAAGCAAACCATCATCTTAAAGCTCAAACTTTTATAGAAAGTTTAAGAGAAAGTGTTTTAGCTAAGTTTAAAGAGTTGCGTCCTGAGCTACGATTTATCCCCTATATTGCAATGCATGAATTCGAGGCGTTACTATTCAGTTCCACAGAGGTACTTGCAGAGCACCTTCATGTCAATGTAAATTTAGTAGAGTCGATTCTCTCTGAATGTGGTGAACCAGAAAATATCAATGACTCTCCTGAAACGGCACCATCTAAACGATTGGACAAACTATCTTCAAAGTTTAAAAAAATGACCACCGGAATCAGCATTGCAAAAGAAATTGGAATAGATGAAATACGCAAGGCATGTCCTCTATTTAATAAGTGGGTTAAGTCTCTTGAAGCTCTGATTGCATGATAAATTTCATACCAAAGCTAATTCCCCCCAAAATCATCCACTCAGTAACTGAAAAATTATGATCCCTTCCATTCTAGCCGACCAAACTCGCCGTGGTATAGAAGAGTTCCTCCGCACTACCTTTCCAATCACCACTCCCTTTTTTGACAGCATCTTGGAAGACCTCATTACCAGACCCGAAGGAATCTTCAAAGGACCTTTCCTCACCATGCGTCTGCCCTACCAAAAAGGCATCACTGGCAAGACTTTTTTTCCAGGTATTCTACCCGATGGCTTTCACCCCTACCGCCATCAAGAAATCTCATTTGAACGCCTAGGAAGTCAAAGTCCAAAATCTACAATTGTTGCTACCGGCACCGGCTCGGGGAAGACCGAGTGTTTCCTCTACCCCCATGGCGAGGCAAACTTAATATAAAAATAACTAAAAGATAATATTTAAAAGATTATGCTGGACAAAATATTTTTTAGCATATACTGGGGCTTATGCTAAAAAATATTATTAATTTAAAACAAATCGTTATCCGGCAACTCACTGAGGCTGCAGAGATATTTCAGTGGAATGATCTCGTC
>JADGBM010000111.1 GCA_015231515.1 Desulfobulbaceae bacterium | reverse complement strand
ATATTCGCTACACGGTTATGGACAAGCAGAAACCGGCAGAACAGCTCCTGCGTTTTCTGACCGAGCGTCCTCATGAGGCCGGTATTGTTTATGCCCTGAGCCGCAAACGGGTCGAGTCGGTGGCCGAAGATCTGAGTCAGGCAGGAGTTTCATCAGCAGCGTATCATGCCGGTCTTTCAGATCAGGAGCGGAAGCGGGTACAGGATGATTTTCAGCGGGACGATATCCGTGTGGTGGTGGCCACTGTGGCATTTGGCATGGGAATCGATAAATCAAATGTCCGTTTTGTGGTTCATTACGACATTCCCAAGAACATCGAATCCTACTATCAGGAGACCGGTCGGGCCGGCCGGGACGGACTCGCTGCCGATGCACTGCTGCTCTTGGGCTATGGCGATATAGCCATTGCCAGGGGGTTGCTTGAAAAGGGCGGCAATATGGACCGCAAGCGTATCGAGCTTCAGAAGCTCAATACCATGGTCAGTTTTGCCGAGTCCCGCACCTGCAGGCGCCAAGTATTGTTGAGCTATTTCGGGGAAAAGCGGATTGAGCCATGCGGCAACTGCGATATCTGTCTTCATCCGCCGGAAATGATCGATGTCACCGAGGCAGCCCGCAAGGCATTGTCCTGTGTCTACAGGGTAGGACAGCGTTTCGGTATAGGTCACGTAATTGAAGTACTCAGGGGGTCGCAGAACAAGCGGCTTCTCGATCTGGGCCATGATCGCTTGTCCACTTATGGGATCGGCAAGGAAGAGAGTAAGGATTTCTGGTCCACGGTAATCCGCACCTTGATACACAAGGAGTATCTTTTCCAGGATTTAGCCAACTATTCGGTCCTTACCTTAACTCCGGCCGCTCGCCCCCTGCTGCAGGGTGAAGAAAATTTCGAAATGGCACGTCCCAGGCTCCGGCCAAAGAGTGACAAACAGAAAAAGGCAGTGCGGAAAAAGATCGTTGCGTCTCTTGAATACGATCAGGAGTTGTTTGAGCGGTTGCGGCAACTGCGGAAAAGGCTGGCAGATCAGGAAAAAGTCCCACCCTTTGTGATTTTCAGCGATGCAAGCTTGGTGGAAATAGCTGCCACCGTGCCGGAGAACGAGATGGAGTTTTTGATGATCTCTGGAGTGGGACAATACAAATTGAAGAGGTATGGGGAGGTATTCTTGCGGGAGATCAATGCAGGGTAAACTGGGGGGGTCAGGTCTACACATTTGACAAAATTAGTTGATTATCTTATCGACATTTAGCGGGGGAGATTGCGAGTTGTCACGCTGACACAGCATCGTTTCGCAGATTAGACGGAGGTTTAAAGTGATTGAGGCCGAGGCTAAAGCCATCCGGAAGAAGAATAATCAAAGTACAACAGAAACTGGTTTGTCAAATGTGTAGACCTGACCATATTATCTTTCAGAAGTCTCAAGAATAAGAGCGGCCTGGTTTGCTTTTAATTTTATTTCTGCCATGTTTAAAGTTCCATTAACTTGTTCATTTACTAAATGCAGATTCTAATAGCTTTACCGTAACATCATATATTTTCGGGTTGCCACTCTGCCTTGAACCAGCCACATTTAAAACTTTAATGCCATTATCAGTTCTCCAGGTCTTTAACAGACGCACAGAGTATGCAAGTGACATTTTGTCCATATCTACATGGAGATATGGCTTACAGTGTTTAGTAGCAAGTTTGGCGGTTAATTCTGACCCGCCAGTAAGCTTCCCATGAGAGACAATTAATGTTCCATCAGAATCAATGACATTCTGCTCAGTCCTTTTATTGTAACTATCACATGACATCTCTTGGAGGTTGTACTTATCTGGCAAAGGGCCATCTTCAGTTAGCCTGCCTTTAGGTATCCAGCCCCCATGTGGAATATTAAGTTTGATAGCAACGTCAAGAGCGGCTTGATCGGCACCTGCCTGCCCACCTGAAACAATTTTCCTAAGCATAGTTCTCCATATTTTGCTCTAACGCTACCTCTTTTTTGTGACTATTCGACCATTAAAACCAACCATAAAGAGAAAATAACAAATAAACAACAAAAAGAGTAGCTTGATGGTACATTCCCTTAAAAAAGAAGCTTATTATCCATCCAACATTAGCTAATACTCAGAACTGTCAATTATGTCGTTATTGACCCTATTATCTTTTGCTATTAACTTTACTATTATCTTCTTCAATTGGTCAGAAAGTAAAAAGTCAACGGGAGGCAATCTCCCGTTGACTCAGATCAAGGTATGAAATCAGAACAAATTAATCATCATGCCTGTCATGACCTTATTTCTTTCCATGTTTAGGTTTAGAGTCATCATCTTCAACAACATTGATGAAAATCGGGTTTGAGTAGAACCACAGGTCTGCGTAGGCCTCGGCCACCTCGTCCAGCTTGCTGTTGGTGTCGATCTCTACGCCTTTGAACAGACTGGCTTCCAGGACTGCCGGGTCCATGCTGGCGTAGATGTTGTCGTTCGCCAGGGAGTCGGCCAGAGGGTTGCCGTCCGCGTCGGTCTCGAAGGGCACGTTGGCCGGTAAATTGGTGCCGCGCAGGCGGAAGAACATGTCCTTGTCGGCCTTGAATTTGTACACATAGGTCATGTACCCGTTCTTGTCGGCATCGCCGCGGCGCTCGAAGGTGGTCACCACCGCGGCGTCGGTGCCGTAGTCGGTGTTCACATAGCTACGATTTGCCACGTCCGATAGGTCGGTCATCGGGACGTTGCCGGTGATGGTGCCGGCGATCAGGTCGATGTGGTCCAACACCGGCATGTTCAGGGGCTGATAGATGCCGATCTGGGCCAGGGAGGGGTTGTCCATGTCCAAAGGGCTGTTGTTCGGGGTGTTGGGGTCGCGGACCTTGATCTTGAGGGTGACCATTTTGCCCTTCTCGACCTCGAGGGTCTCGCCCATCATGGCCTTGGTCTTGCCTTGGCCGTGGGCCGTAAACTCGAGCTCGTCAATCAGGTCGCCCTGGACGTTCCAGGAGTTCCCGGACTGGACGCCATCGAACACCGCCTGGATCGGGTCTGCGGCATCGGTGTCAATGTAGGTGTAGTTCCTTTGGTATTCACCGGGCGCGAAATCACTGCCGCCCTGGCGCCAGTTACGGTGGTCATCGGAGCTGGCGAAGTTGTAGAACTGACGCCCTTCGGCCAGGAGGCCATCCCACAGGCCGCCGATCGACGCGGCATAGAAACCTGTCCCACCGTAGGTGCCGCCGCCCAGGGAGTTCCGGCTGAAACCTCGGTCACCGGAGGTCTGGTGCCCCGGGGCGCCTTCGAAGCCGATAGCAACGTCCGGACCAGCGTCCATCCAGTTGCGGAAGTCTTCGATGAAGTAGCTGTGGGCGCGTTCCACGTGGCCCGGGACCACCCAGGCGTCGGCGATGCCGTTGTCCACCAGGGCCTGCATGAACCGCACGCCTTCGATGGCATCCAGCTTGGCAGACTCGCGATCTTTGTCCTCCTTACAGGTGTTCATGCCGCAAGGGTAAATTAGGCCGTTGGTCTTTTCGAGGGGCCCCCAACCGTAATCCGCGAGCAGGCTGGGCTCACCGTTACGGCTGTTGTCGTCGTCGCTGTCGTCAAAGCGGAATTCGAACTCGCTGATGGCGTTGGCCGTTCCGTCGTACTGGTGGATAGCCGTGGAGGTGTGCTCGTGGCCCGCCGGGTTCCACTCGAGGCCGTTGATGATGACCTTGTCGGGGTAGAGCTCGCGAGCTTTCAGGATGTCGGGGAAAACGAAGTCCCGCAGGCTCTGCCACCGCCACATCTCCTGGTGGCCGCCGCTGAACTCCACGTCGCCGAGGATCGGGTTCACGGGGTAGACCGTGGGGGCGTCCCAGTAGTTGCCGTTCCCATCGCGATTGCGTTCGCCGCCGTGCTCGCTGTTGGCCCACCAGTGGAGACCAAAACTGTTGCTTGCGGCCATGCTGTCGAAGAACTTGTGGCTGCCGTCGGTGTACAAAGTGTGCTGGTGGAAATCACCGGGGAGGTACTCCCCGGCAAGGGCCGGGGCGGCGGTTGCCAAGGTGGCGGCGCCGGCTATGAGCAGTGCTGTATTCTTCATCTTTAAATACCTTTTTGTAGACATGACTGTTTTCTCCTAGTTGAATTAAACTTGTTGATCTGATTCGAAAATAAAAAGAATAACCGTGTTTCGATAGGCACCTCCTTTGATTTAAGTGAACTTTTCAATATGTATAATGGCCGGCAAAGTTAGTTCTCATTGACCGCTTTGCATGCTGTACAACTTATAGCTGTTGAAAATAAAGAACCGGTCAAGAACAAATTAAGAGTTGCTTAAATTTTGATGAGCTGAATGTTCAGACCACCTGATCTCGAGAGATTTTTTCATGATACCATTTCATAGAAATAGGCAGCTATGGGGTCAGAGGTCTACATATTTGACAAAATTAGTTGATTATCTTATCGACATTTAGCGGGGGAGATTGCGAATTGTCACGCTGACACAGCATCGTTTCGCAGATTAGACGGAGGTTTAAAGTGATTGAGGTCGCGGCTAAAGCCATCCGGAAGACAGAATAATCAAAGTCAACAGAAACTGGTTTGTCAAATGTGTAGACCTGACCCTATTATCCTGTTGACCTGTTACCTCAATTGCGTTTCCAAAAGGTCACGAGAGCCAATTCTGTACTATGGAATGAGTATATTGAGAGATATCATTATCTTGGGTATACTCCTCTGCCAGGAGCACAATTGCGCTATTTTGTCTATGCGGGTGAGCAGCTTGTTGCCCTGACAGGTTTTGGTGCAGCTGCGTGGCAAACGGCGCCAAGAGACATCTTCATTGGCTGGAATCATGAACAGAGGAAAAAGAATTTGCATTTGATCACCAATAATGCCCGTTTTTTGATTTTGCCTTGGGTACAATCAAAAAATCTTGCATCAAAAATTCTGTCGCTAACGACTCGACAACTTCCAGACGATTGGGAAGACAGATATAACATCCGGCCGGTATTACTGGAGACATTCGTCGAAAATAAGAGATTTATTGGTACCTGCTATAAGGCTGCTAATTGGCAATTATGCGGAAAAACTAAAGGTCGAGGAAAACTTGGACCAGCAGGAAAAGTGAGTGTTCCCATTAAAGATGTTTGGGTGTATCCTCTGGAAAAGAAGTTCCGGAGTATCTTGACGGCGTAACTCTGTGAAGAGCAAGCCGAATATTTACTAATTATTCGCGGCAATTATTCTGAGCTGGGTGTCATTTTCAATGTTGACACCTAGTACATAGAGCGATTGTTGCTTAAATTGACCTGTCAATGGCTTCAACTAATTTTTCAATATCAATCGGCTTCTGCATAAACTCTTTAACCCCTAACAATTTGGCTTTTTGCTGGGTCATTATTTCATAATGACCAGTCATGAGAATTACCGGAATATCTGGCCTGATAGCAATCATTTTCTGAGACAGTTCAATACCTGTTAAAATTGGCATAGTCAGATCGGTAATGACAATATCAAAAGCATTTGGCTCCGCACTAAACTCTTCAAATGCCATCAGACTGCTTGTATGCACGACTACATCATAGCCAACATCACGCAAAATCAACTCAAATGATCGTGCATTATACGTTTCATCATCAACCAACAATATTCTTCCGCTACTACTGGGAAGAGAAGAGGCTTTATAACTTTTTCCACTTTTTTCTGTTGTGAACTCATGGGTGAGGACTGGCAGATAGACTGCGAAAGTGGCCCCTTTACCTATTTCACTTTCTACCGTGATATACCCGTAGTGGCTGGTAATTATCCCATGTACTCTGGACAGACCAAGTCCGGTTCCCTCTCCGATCCCCTTAGTCGTGAAGTAGGGATCAAAGATTCGTTTCTTGGTCAACTCATCCATACCGTGCCCGGTATCAGAAACTGACAACTTAACATATTTTCCTTTACCGAAAAGTTCATGCTCACAAGAACTTTCTTCTCCTACTTCTACGGCTTCAAGCCTTACCTGAAGAACTCCTCCCTTTTGCCGCATAGCATGATAGGCGTTGGTACAGAGGTTAATCACCACCTGATAGATTTGAGTTGCATCTGCTTTTACTGGGGCACAGTCAGCTTCAATAAACTGCTGTAGTTCAATGGTAGCTGGTATAGACCTTTTTATAAAATTGAGGGCCTCTTTTACTATTGTTTGGATATGGATGGCGCTCTTCTTATGTTCTGTCACCCTTGAAAAAGTCATGATTTGCTGCACGAGTTTCGCAGCCCGCTCCCCACCATTAGTAATTTCACGCACATAGTCTGCCTGTTTACTTCCCGGGTCAAGATCATTAGTGAGTAAACGAGTGTATGTTAATATTCCGTTTAAAATATTGTTGAAATCATGGGAAATCCCCCCTGCCAATGTACCTATGGCTTCCATTTTATGTGCCTGGAGAAGATCTGATTCCAATTTCTTCCTTTCTTCTTCTGCCTTTTTCTGAAGAGAAATATCCTTAAAGTTTTCTACAATTCCAACAATTTCACCATTACTATTAAAAAAAGGGGTTGCTGTCACAATGCAAGGAAGTTCAGTTCCATTCAATCTTTTTTTGCTGGTTTCATATTCGACTCGCTTTTTTCCATTTACTATCTGGTTTAAAGGACATTCAGGGGTAAAACATTGTTCCCCTGAAAAAATATAATGACATTTTCGGTTAACAGCACTTTCGTTGACAAGGTTGGTCATTTGTAAAAAAGTCCTATTGACTCGAGTAACGTTGTAATCCAGGTCAATAACCCGCATCCCATCCGCTGCTGTCTGGAATATCTGATCCAACTCCAAGTTAGTCTGTTTGATTACTTCTTTAGCATATTGAATCTTATTAAATAACAGTTGGGTCAAAATCCCAAATACCAGGAAAAGTGTAACAATAATTGTGCGCATCCACCGCTCATGCCCAGTAGGCATAAACAACTCTTCAACAATATTGGTCTGATACTTGTTGTAGTGATTGAACGATTCAAGTATCCAGAATAAAAACGCAATAAAACACCCTATTGTGACACATCGGTTGTCTGTTATTTGGTTGATTATTCTTTGTTTCATCGGTAAGTATGTTTCATGAGTGTGACGGGAGGCAAGATAATATTTAGGTGTCTACAGTAAGGTTGTTCTAGGTTATTTTGCTCTTTATGCATGAAAAATTCATCGTACTGCATCAGACTTGAAATTGACGTTAACTTGTGCAAACTTAAAGATCTTAGTGAAAATTCATAAGTTTTTTTGACCAGAAAATGAAACCACAAATAAAACAGTTTACCCTTATATATATAATAATTGTTATATTGATAGGCAATCTTAACGCTATTGTCGATGCGTTTCTGCACCCATCAATTTCATATTTTGATGAAGAACATCTCATTGTTGGAGGAATAACAGCTCTAGCAGTATCGATACTATTCAGCTTCATCATAATTTACTTGAACCAGGTAAAAAGAGCTTTAACAAAACAACAGGAGCTTGAAATCCGTTTAACCAAGAGTGAACAACAACAAAACATTGCTCACTCATCTTCATTGGCTGCAATCGGAAAACTAAGTTCTAGTATTGTTCATGAAATGCGCAACCCCCTCACATCTATTAAAATGAATGTTCAAGCGCTTTCACGAAAAGTTGGGGATGACCCAACTTTTTCTGAGATTGCTTCAATTGCCTGCCAGCAGACAGAACGTCTTCAAACAATGCTTTCAGATCTTTTGACTTTTGGAGCCTCTATAGAACTCAACTATGATGAAATACAGTTCAAGTCACTAGTGAAACATCTCAGTAACGAATTACAACCTGTTGCCCAAGAAAAGGATATCACACTTCAGTTTGAGGATAAGCTAGAAGGTAAGGAGCTATTCATTGACAGCAAACTTATAAGCCTGGCATTACATAACCTTGTCCTGAACGCCATTCAATGGGCGGCAAAAAATAGTATTGTGATAATTGAAGGTCGTATTGATATGGAGAGGGAGGGTTTTTTTTCTATCACGGTATCAGACTGTGGCCCTGGTATAAATAAAGAACAATTAAATAGGCTGTTTACCCCTTTTTTTTCCACACGCCCAGGGGGAAAAGGACTTGGCTTAGCATATGTACATAAAATGGTAGAGTACCACAGGGGCTTCGTATTAGCACAAAGTAACCCTGAAGAACACCGAACAACCTTCAAAATGACTCTGCCACTCAAAGGGATAAAAACTTGAGTTCCATACTGATTATTGATGACGACCAAGCGCTATGCCGTTCCCTTGAAATCCAACTTGAAATGGAAGGGCATACGACAAAATCGGCCCTAAACTCCAAAGCGGGCCTAGAGCTGATATCTGCGACAAAGCCAGACCTCATTTTGCTGGACATAAACCTTCCCGATAAGAGTGGCATAGAGACTCTACCTAAAATCCTTAGTTTCGAGTCACCTCCTTCTGTAATAATCATGACCGGTGACCCTGACAACAAAAGGGTCATTGAGGCCATGCGTGCAGGTGCCACTGACTATTTGCGCAAGCCCTTTGATTTCGAAAAAGTACTTTCATTCATTAAGAAAATCGAGAAGATAAATTCTCACAAAACTTTTTCCATAGACAACAAACAAGCAAATGAGATTGACCGAGTTCGCCATGAAATCATCGGATCGCACTCGTCGATTGTTGAACTCCATAAAATTATCGGACTTCTGTCAAGAAGTAGAATAAGTGTCCTTATTTTAGGGGAGTCAGGGACAGGCAAAGAGCTTACCGCCCGCATTTTGCATAATGTCAGTTCAGAAAACAAACCATTTGTTGCTATTAATTGTTCTGCAATTGTACCTACACTTATGGAAAGTGAATTCTTTGGCCATGAAAAAGGTTCCTTTACCGGAGCAGACTCTCGCAAAATTGGCAAATTAGAACATGCTGAAGATGGTACTGTCTTTCTTGACGAAATCGGCGATATGCCCTTAGAACTTCAGGCCAAACTTTTGCGTGTACTACAGGAAGATGAATTTGTCAGGGTTGGTGGCCATGAAACTATCCCATTAAAGGCGAGGGTGATTGCGGCAACACACGCTGATCTTCCGGCGCTTATTAGAAAAGGACAATTCAGGCAAGATCTTTTCTTCCGCCTTACTGTATCAACTGTTACCCTTCCACCCCTTCGTGAGCGCGGTGATGACATCTATGATCTAACAACTTTTCTGCTCCAGAAAATTTCAAAAAAATTATCGTGCCCACCTGTAACGATTGACAAGAAAGCAATCGATCTTTTCAAAAAACACATATGGACTGGAAATATCCGCGAACTTGAAAACACATTAACAAGAGCGGTTGCTCTTACTCAAGGTTCTGTGCTCACTCCAGAGGACTTTGATTTTCACCATTGGCAGATCACTAATGATTTCAATCCAGAAAAACAACGACCGGTTACGCTGGCTGATGCTGAAAAGATGCATATCGAAATGACTCTCAACGAAAACGACTGGAATATTTCACGCAGTGCTCGCCTTCTCGATATTTCACCCACAACATTACGCAAAAAAATATCAGACTTTAATCTTGAAAAAGTTTAACTGCACAGAAACTGGTTAACACCAGCCAATTTCTGATCACTGCACACAGCCTAAACCAACCCCCGTCCCAAAACAAACTTGCAAACAGTTCATAGTTTCCACAGTTTTTGTAGCTAAAATGCAAAAAAATACTTCAAAAAAATGGAGTGG
>JADGBM010000110.1 GCA_015231515.1 Desulfobulbaceae bacterium | reverse complement strand
AATTCTCCGACAAACTGTCAAGAAGAAAAAAAGTTTTTGCCGCACAACCTCGCCACCAATAACTATCTGATAATAAAGGAATAAATAGAAAATGCGCCACATAATGTGCTAGCAAAAAACAAACCAGCACCACAGGTGGTATGCCGACGACTGTTTTATTTCTGTTTTTTTATGCACGAAAAACAAATTCGAAGTGGGATACTTTTCAAAGCGAAGAAAAAAGAGAGAAAAAAAGGGGATTGAAAACTAAAAAGAGAAGATTCAACGCAGACTGGAATTTCAGAACAACTCAGAGCATCACGAAAAAAGGGGAAACAGAAGATCGCCTTCTATTTCCCCTTGCACATCGTCTCAGAAACGAACTACTTCAATGGAGCGCCTGATCAATATCTAATAAAATTTTAACCTTATTCCCGCCAGCGGTTTTCGCCATTCCGAGAATATAGCTGGTATTGATGCCTGCCCCAAGTGCAGGAGGTTCCTCTATCTCTTCAGCTCTAAAAGAGGTCACCTCTGAAACCGAGTCAACAACAACACCTATCTGCTTGGAATCAGAATAGATATCCGTTTCAACAATGACAATACAACTTCGGTCGGTATAGGCAATTTCCTCCATGCCAAGCTTTGAACGTAGATCAATAATTGGAATAACTTTACCTCTGAGATTAATAACCCCTTTTGCATAGGGCGGAGCCTGATGAACTTTGACAAACTCCATCATCTTAATAATCTCTTTAATTTTCAGAATATTAACTCCAAACTCCTGGCGGTTCAGGATGAATGTCAGATAGCGCCCTTCTCTCGCCAACATGGCCTTATCACTTGCCCTTCCAGCGGAATTAGGAACCAATAACTGGCTTATAATCGAGTTGCTATTGAGAAAAGAGGTGGTAACTCGAGCCATTCCCTCACAGGCTTCGTCTGCATATTGAGTATCCACAAAGCGATCAAGGTCGACCATGGCGCCGACTTTCATTGTTTCAGACATGTAGCGCTGCATCTTCGCCAAATCATCTTTCGACGGATACAAATCACCTGTTTTAATCCCCTGAGGATCCTTCAACACATTCTTCAATACCGGCACTTTAAGGCCTAGTTTGCCATCCGGGTCAAGAAAACCTACCGCAATCTCAGCTGCAGCATCTGGCCTGCTTTCAACAAATTTACCTGCTCTCACCAGAAGCCGGGTCAGCTCATGAACGGCTTCAGGATGGTTTTCTGTAAAATCATCGCGCAAGGTAACCACACAGCAGGGATGATTCTCCCATAGTTCATTTGACAGAAACTGCTGGCTGGCAATCCCTGCCGCAATTGACTTTGTCCCAATAGGCTCTGCTACCAGAAATCCGCAAGCCTCAGTATTTTCCTTCAGAAAAACGGGCATATTTATCGGCGCAACAATCTCCAGGTTAACATCAACGTCGTCACCTTTTTCCATATCTGCCTTCAAGCCGATCCCTTTAAAAAACATATGAGTCAACATATGATGAACGGACATCTTGTGGGGTATTAAAAAAGAGCGTTTTCTGAAAAAATTCTGATATGGCTCAGAGAACTCCCCAGACTGGCTTCGCACCATAATACTACCACTGCGATGCGCAAATAAAACAAGTTTAATTGGAGCCCCGTAGTTGAACAAATCCATGGCGATCGGCGCCAGAATCAGAGCACCGTCAACCTTACCGACCTCCAAGAACTCCTGAACGGGATTCCAACCAGCTAAGCATTTTGTCTCAAGCTCAAAATACTCAGGAACAACCTCTCCAGTTTCAATCCATTTTTTTAAAACACCTAAAATCAGATGATCTGTAATCTGAATATGGGCCAGCCGCAGTTTAACCTTGCCAGACAGACCAATCTGCGGACCGGACTCGACCCCACTTCCAGATAAGTCTTGCCCAACGCCAAAAGCGGCGTCCATTTTCTCTTTAAGTTCAGCTGGACTGAATGGCTTAGCAATCAGTCCGTTTGAGCCTGCATTTTGCGCCCTTTGAGCCTGGCTCCTATCCGACTGACCAGTTGCCATCAGAAAGGGAATCTGTTTGAAAGCCTCATTCTCTCTCATCCATACCAGCAACTCATAACCGCCCATATTGGGCATATTCCAGTCACTGATAACAAGGCCGACATCACCTTGCTCCTGAAGAATTTGGGTGGCTATCTTCCCGTCAGCCGCCTCTATGACATTTTCAAACCCCAAGGATTTTAAGGTCTTCACCTCAATTTTCCTCATGGTTACGGCATCTTCCACCAATAGTATTTTAATATCTTCGGGAATGCTCATCACGCTAAACTCTCCTTTGGGAAATTACGAGATTTTCGACATCAACAATTAGACCTTCATTAATGGTAAAATTGTATCAATTTTAAAATTGTAAGTGAAGCAAAGATTTGTATTTAGCAGCCAATGTGTATTTTTTTTTAAACAAACATGACGGGCAGAAGACAAATCCTGTTTCAGCGATGGCATTTAAAGGAGATATTCAGCTTAGCCCGAAAGGTAGAAACCATTTCACCTTCAATGGTCATATCCAGTTCTTTTACTGTGGCGACCCGTAAATCACTGTATTTATTTCGCGCTGCCGCAATAGCATTTTTAGCGGCATCTTCCCATGAATCTTTACTTGTTCCAACAAACTCAATAATCTGATAAGCACTGTTTGACATTGTCTACTCCTTTATTTTAGCTGAACAATCCCTGGCCCGCTCAATCAAATAAATCGATGTAGAACAGAGACAATTAACGCAACGTTATGATTAAAAATACGAGATACGCGCAGCCCTCAAAATAATACCTAAGGTACTAAAAACCCAATACGGCATCAAGCGCAATCCATTCTTTCCCGAAAAAACCTTACTCACTTGGCAAAAAACGTACAGTCAGGTCATTGCCGAACATATTTCTCGACGATATAAGGATCGGGTCCAGCTATCTTTTCTTCAGAAATCTTTAAAAATCCTTCAAATGCAGGGAAATAGATATCTCCTTCAACCTCACGTAGTACCGTTGTCAAGATAATAGTCTGGACATACGAGATCGCCTGCTCAAAAATCTGTGCGCCGCCGATCACGAAAACCTTGTCGTTTTTTGCACACAGATTGATCGCTTCATTCAGACTCGAAACAACATCACAGCCATCGGCCCTGTATTTTTTGTTTCGAGATACAACAATATTTCTTCTACCAGGAAGCGGACGGCCAATTGACTCAAAGGTTTTCCGTCCCATTATAAGAGCATGGCCCATGGTAACCTTCTTAAACTGCAACTGCTCTCCGGGGATATGCCAGGGAATAGCCGCCCCACGGCCAATAACCCGATTCATTGACATTGCAACAATTATTGTTAGTTCCATAGGTACGCTCTACGGTTAGTGACCTCACCTGAAGAACAGGCTTTTAAACGCTGACAGTACGATCAGTTAAAACTGAAGTGTAGCAAGGAAAAATTAATCAAATCTTACAGTACAAACTCTTGCCAAAGCTGACCGCCATACATATAGTAGCCAAATCATATCATAACAGTATATGACCAACCAGTGAAACGATAATAGCGACACGGTTTCACTCTCATCAATACAGATATCACCTTTACATAGAAAACTTTCGCAATGGACTACTACAAAATTCTTGGCGTTGATAAATCTTCCTCAAGTAATGACATTAAAAAAGCGTATCGGAAGCTCGCCCTAAAATACCATCCAGACCGCAACAAGGACGACAAAAAGGCCGAAGAAAAGTTCAAAGAGGCCAACGAAGCCTACGCGGTTCTTTCTGATCCGGAGAAAAAAAAGCAATACGATACCTTCGGTTCAGATAGATTCCAACAGAGATACTCACAAGAAGATATCTTCAGAGGAAGTGATATTGGTTCGATTTTACGCGAGTTTGGTGTCAATTTTGGCGGCGGCTTCTCGCAACAGGCCGGTGGTCGCGCGGGTGGCAACCCCTTTGAAAGTATGTTTAGCCAAGCTCAGCATATGGGGGGCGGCAATCCATTCCAGCAGTCCCGTGGCTGTGGGGGCCAGCAGAGTTACCAACCGACAAAGGGTGCTGACCACACAATGCAGCTGACAATCAGCCTAGAAGAGGTTCTTAATGGCACGGAAAAAACCATTGCCCTTGGCAGAGGTCCAGCAGCCGATAAAGTTTCAGTAAAAGTGCCAGCCGGCATTGAGTCCGGCAAAAAGCTGCGAATTTCCGGCAAAGGGGCGCCCTCACCAAATGGCGGACCCTCTGGTGATCTCTATCTGCTCATCACTGTTCAAGACGACCCACGTTACAAGCGAGATGGCAGCAATCTGATCGTTGAAGAGCAAATCTCTTTCAGTTCTGCGGTTCTTGGAGACGTAATAGAGGTTCCAACACTAGAGGGCAAGCAGCTTAAGGTGAAAATTCCGGCTGGAGTTCAACCACAATCAAAACTCCGCCTAACTGGTCACGGACTGCCATCCGGCCCCCTTGGCCCTCGAGGTGACATCATGGTAAAAATTCTCGTGAAAGTTCCCCCGAAAATCTCTGCCCAGCAAAAAAAGCTCATTAAACAACTAAAAGAGGAAGGCCTGTAACAAACAATTTCACAGGAGCAACGACACAAATAAAGAGGACATGCTGAACATGTATTTATGGGGCAACCCGCCCCTCAAATAAATATCATCTTCGATTCGAGTCAGAATTTCGGTCATCAAGACTTCATAGCCCATATTGATATATCCATCCTCACCTACCTCATTAGTTCTAAACAACAACACCCCTTTCGTATCTTTATAGGTTTTAATGCGCCAGTTAACCTGACTCAAGTTAAAATGAAGGCGCTTGAGCCGCTCTAAAGGTATCTGCAAGCCTGAGAACATGAAGCCATCGTCATCAAGCCCGTAGGCCTCCCGAATACTTTTCACCAGCCCCAGGGCCAGCAGGTAGACTCGGTCTGGATCACCCGGCGTTTCAGAGAAGGCCTCGGCCAACACCGCAGCTGAGTCTCTGCCAGCAAATTCGTCGAGAACTGCACTCCCGCCAAACAACTGAGCAAGGCGCTTCTGGCGCCAGACCGGATCATATTGATAACATGGGTTTTTTTCGTAAAGGCGGGAAGTATAGGTACGCAGAGAGTCGAGGTTTCTCTCTCCATGATACTTAAATATCTTTAGATCTGTGGGGCCAATAATGTCAGTTATGATACAACCAGAAAAAACCAGTAACAGGATTGAGACAAAAAAAACCGGGGCCTTTTTGGTAGACAAAAGGCCCCGAACTAACTGATTTTTGTCATAGCCTGTCAACCGCAATCCGCCGACCTAAAGTGCCTTTTTGGTAATTTTTTTCACAGCATCTATATAGCGCAGCCTTGTTTTCTCAACAATATGAGCAGGAAGTTTTGGTGCCGGTGGCGTTTTGTCCCAGTCCAAGGACAACAAATAGTCGCGCAGGAACTGTTTATCAAAACTTGCCTGGCCACGGCCTGTCTCATATTCATCTTCCGGCCAAAACCTTGACGAATCGGGGGTAAGGACTTCGTCGATAAGAATTAATTCACCATCAAACCAGCCCAGTTCAAACTTTGTATCCGCGATAATTATGCCATTTTGCCGCGCATAATCTGCGGCTTTCTGATACAGGGCAACACTGATTTGGGCAATTTTCTTGGTCTCTTCAACCCCTACAATCTTTTCCATCTGCTCAATGGAGATATTTTCATCGTGCAGGCCCATCTCCGCCTTGGTTGATGGCGTAAAGAGAACCTGTGGGAACTGCTCAGACTCTTTCATCCCTTCCGGTAATTTGAACCCACAGACGACATTATTTTTTTTATACGCCTTCCAAAATGAACCAGAGATATAACCCCGCACAATACACTCAACAGGAAGAGGCTTGGCTTTTTTAACCACCATGCTTCGCCCCCGTAACTCCTCGCGGTATGGAGAACACTCGGCAGGATACTGATCAACATCAGCAGTAATCAGATGATTTGGAACAATATCCTTAAGGTAATCGAACCAAAAGAGCGAAACCCTTGTTAAGACTTCCCCCTTTGAGGGTATCGGGTCATCCATCACGACATCGAAGGCGGAGATGCGGTCTGTCGCGACCATCAGCAATGTCTCACCAAGGTCGTATAAGTCCCGTACCTTACCACGGTGGATCAGTTTTAAATCGGGGAAATTTGTTTCAGTAACAGGTTCCAGGCTCATAACACTCCTCTTATGGAATTGGTTAAATTTTTACGGTCAACACATTATGCCTTGAAACAAGGTAAACTGACAACAGTAAACTACCTCTTCTTGACAAAAAACCTCCTGATGCACCTCATGAGCTAGGCAGCATAGATGATTTCAGGTACGATAAAACCATTTCTGGACCTCTTTGTCGGTAAACTTCTTGACCACAGGCCTACCGTGAGGGCAATGTGAAAATACACCTGCCCGCTGTAACTGATCGAGCAGGTTCTCAATCTCCTCAGGCAAAAGTTTATGGCCAGCCTTTATGGAGGCCTTACACGCCATACCTGAAAGAATTGCGTCAAGCCTGCTCTCCGCCGGTCGTTCAGCATCGTCACGATAGCGCTCAATAATTTCTCGCAACACCTCTTCCCCTGAAGCTTTTGCTAATGTGACCGGCACAGCATTAACTACATAGGTCGCCCCTCCAAACTCCTGAACATCGAGCCCAAGGCGGGCAATCTCTTCAGCAAATTGCTCCAAAACCATAATTTCCGAGGCGCTTAACTCAACCATTTCAGGGAACATCAAGGTCTGACTCGGCACTGCGGATCTGGCGTATTGAACCTTCAACTCTTCAAAAATAAGTCGCTCTTGGGCGGCGTGCTGATCGACCACAACCAGCCCACCTTCTACCTCACAAAGAATATAGGCGTTACGAAGCTGACCAATAGGCCGAATAGGTGGGTAGGATTCCTCACTAGCGTGGGCAGGGATGACAGTTGCGCCTCCCCGCTCACTCTTGGGCGAAGAAAGCGTTTCAACTGGTTTGGCCGTTGATTCATAGCAGGCTTGCCGCTCTTTGCTGGCGGTGCCATCTCCAGTTGGCGCGACTCTAATCTTGGCCTCGCGATTTTTCTGAGGCGTTTCACACGAACTGTTCTGCCCAGCACCGGGAGTTGCAGTGATACGTTGTTCAGCGCAAACAGATCTCTCATAAGGCATTGTGCCAATATCCTTCCCAGCCCAGAGAGAGATATCCTGTTTTTCAAAAATTGCCCTTGGGCTGATTATTTCAGGTTGGAGATTGTTGCCAACCAAAAGAGTCGCAGGGCGGGTATCAGCAGGAGCTGCAATTGATTCTTTTGTGGCTGAACAACGTAAACTGGTTCTGTCTGGGGTAGCGTTGCCTTCAGGTGTACCAAAAACATCCACCCGCAGCTGTTGCTGATACGCTCTCAATCCGGCAGCAACGGCAGAAGAAATTGCCCGGTGAATCTGTCCTGTATTCCTGAAGCGGACCTCCTGCTTGGTTGGATGCACATTCACATCAACATCCTCGGGATTAATTTCCACAAAGACCAAGCCGCCGGGTCGCCGTCCCTTCATCAAAAAACCCTGCATCCCCTCAACAACAGCATGGGATAGCAGACGATCTTTAACGAAGCGTCCATTCACAAAAGCCCACAACTTTGACAACTTACCGAAAGCCTGATCCGGGGGGACAAGAAAACCGGTAATTTTTATACCTGAATCAAGCGCTTGTGTGCTCAGTTCAATTAAATCGATTTCACCACTAACAAGTGCTTGAAAGCGTATTTTAGCGGAATCGGCATTGTCTGAAAAATGGAAAATGCGTTTACCAGCAACACTATAGGAAAAGCCAACCTCGGGGTTAGCCAGACAGTAGGAACGTATGACCTCATCTATATGGGAAAGCTCGGTCTGTGCTGTTTTCAAAAACTTGCGCCGGGCAGGAACATTTCCAAAAAGATCCCGCACTTCAATCATGGTTCCAGAAGCACTGCCCATATCATGAACCTTTTTTATACTGCCATAGTGCACATAAATGCTGGTTCCGAGAGCAGATGCTGGCGGACGTGATGTGATGGTGACTTTTGAAACCGAGGCGATACTTGGAATTGCCTCACCCCTGAACCCCAGGGTCGTTATGGTGGAAAGCTGCTCGGCGCTGGTCAATTTACTTGTGGCATGACGCTCAAGACAGAGGAGGATGTCGTCCTGGTCCATACCCATCCCATTATCAATAATTCGAATACTGCGGGTACCGGCACCATCGACATCAACCTCAACTGAAGTAGCGCCGGCATCAAGGGCATTTTCAAGAAGCTCTTTTACAACGGAAGCGGGGCGCTCAACAACTTCTCCTGCGGCAATCTGGTTGGCAAGAAATTCGGGAAGTATCTTGATCTGCGACATTTAGTCCCTTATGAATTATATTCGTGTTATTTGTGGCAAGAAATCCAGAAATTCTTTGAAATAAACAACTTGCCTCTACCGTTAAGGGACTTATCCTAAATAGGCTGATGTTTAATTCCACTTAAGTGGGTTACGGTTTAGACTTACGGGTTAGGGGAAAAAGATTATGGTCCGACAAATAAGCTCTGAGAGTGCTGTCGACTGCATCAGCCCTTCAGATATTGCTGGATGTGTAGATCAACCCAGCCTTCATCCCACCACTCAACAGGAGTAACAAATACACCATTAACAAGTATGGCAAAATGCAAATGATCGCCACCAGCCATCCCGGTGGTTCCAGTCTTACCCATAACTGCTCCTTGCTCGAGGAGCTCGCCTTCGGTAACACTAATTTCACTCATGTGTGAGTATAAACTAAAAACCCCCAGACCATGGTCGAGAATAACCATATTGCCGTAAATACCAAGATATTGTGCAAAAACAACCTTACCCCTGTTGGCGGCCTCTACATCTGCCATACGAACAGAGGCCAGATCAACACCGAGATGGACCTGGCTGTCAATTTTAGTACCATTATAAAAATATGACCGGTATTCAGCAAAACCAGCACGTCTTGCACTGCCGCGCATACGCCCGAATTTTCCAGACCAGTATTGTTCCGAACTGGAGTGACTGCAAATCTCTTTGATTTGCTGGGCATTTTTTTTACGTATTTCGTTGTTGACGTAGACATATTGATCAACTAACTCACCAGTCATTTCAGGGTAATACTGAGCAAACTCAGGTATCTTCTGATTGAGAAAGCTATCGCCAACCGTGATGGTGTCAGACTCTTTCTTTACCTTGCGCACCTTCATGGCAAAGACAAGCAAACCTTGATTGCCGGCCTTATCAACTCCAGTTATAGTTGATTTATCTATCGTTTCAGCATCATACTGAACTCCAATCATTGCACCAAAAGTACCTGTGCTTCTGCCTGGCACAGGAAAACCCGGATGAAAATCATCGTCGATCGTTACCCCGTGATTAAAAATATCTTCATCGGCACGATAAATGATGATGCCAGCACTCCCGGGCTTAATGGAGTTTGGCGAGTCCACCAACGATATGTGCGGAGGCTTTACATCAAAGGCAATTGCATGGGAAACAGCTGTCTCGTTGCCTGCCATCCATTTCCAAAAAGAAAAATCATGAACGGTAACAAACAGATCGGCCCGGCCGTCAGTCATGCCGAGCTTCAAGGCGTCAAGCTCTATGCTTTCCAGTATCTTTTTTGGGCCACCGGAAAAAAAACCCTGCTTCACATACCGTTTTGTTGCAAGTTCCTGTCTCTTATCGCCTTGCTGCAAAACAACCAAGTACGATTGAACACCACTTTTATCATCGACAATCTGTAATTCAATGACACCGTTACGTCCGATGAGCGACAGATCGTTCAAAATGGTAACATGCGGTTTTTCC
>JADGBM010000109.1 GCA_015231515.1 Desulfobulbaceae bacterium | reverse complement strand
ATCCGCAGGGTCCGCTCGCCAAGGGTGTCCAGATCAACCATCATACGCAAGGAGCGACCAATAAGACGCTGAATTTCATAGGTGCGACCAGAACGACCTTTTTCAGCCTCCCGCCGCATCCGCGAATTTGTCGAGCAGGGCAGCATCCCGTATTCGGCTGTAATCCAGCCCTTGCCGGTGTCTTTCAGAAATCGCGGCACCGAATCTTCCACAGTCACCGCACACAGCACATGGGTATTGCCCATCTTAATCAATACCGAGGCATCGGCCTGGGGCTGAAACCCCTTTATAATCTCAACAGATCGCAACTGATCTGGTTTTCTTTCTTTTCTCATAGCATTCCTTTCTTCGCGTTGTATTGTCAGCGACTTCATACCCTATTCAAGCAATTAGGGCACGCCTAAAATAGAAAAAGGGCAGCCACCGGAAACCGGCGCTGCCCTTATACAATCTATTTAAAGCTAAATTACTTCTGAGCTTTTTTCCTTCTCGCTATGCCAGCCAGTCCGGCAAGGCCGGTACCAAAAAGAAGCATAGTTGCTGGTTCAGGAACTGGAGCTGTAATCACAGACGCCGAGAAGTGGGAAATAGCTGGAATCCTGCCACTGTTAGTCTCCACATGCCGGGTTACCCAATTACCTAAAGCCAGAGCTGGATCTAAAAAGTAGAGGGCATATTCAGTTGATCCCTTTACGACATAGAAGTCAAGCAAAGATCCTGAAGTTGTTGTCGCCCACGTCCCTGATTTACCATCAGCACCAACAGTAACGCTAAGTCCACCTCCTGATGCTCCTGTAACCCCCTCATCAATATCAAGTTTTGAATACCAATTAATGTCGTAAGTAGCACCTAAGAAATGGCTAATTAATGTCTCAAGATCACCCTCACTATCATTTCCTTCAACAGTTCCAATATACATCCCGCTATAGTCAGCTCCAGTATAGCCGTTTGTCGTATTCCATGAGTCCAAATCGGAGTCAGATCTATTAATTACGGTGAAGCCAGGTACACCACCAAAAATTGGTGTTGCATGAACACCTGTATAAAAGGCGCTAAAGACAACTATTAGTACCAAAGTTAATTTCTTCATTTTCTTGTTCTCGGTTATTATTTCTAAACGAATCAAACAATTACATACTATCTTTATTTATATCCAGGAAAAAGATATCTTGAATAGCGTTTTTTGCAGCAAACATACCACAGCTCTTTAAAATTAGTTTATTCTAATAAATAACTAACTCGGCAGAACCTTTTGTCGCCCGCCAAGACGCCGAAGCGCCAACAACAATACCTCGATATTATTACAAAAAGACTTGGCACCTTAGCGTCTTGGCGCGACATTTTGCCTTTTCACGATGCCATCAATAAATCAAAATGTTACGATTCTCATATACTAAATGTGCCCTAACTACTATTGCGAATTCCGGATTTCTCCTCCAAGGAACCGGAAAACCGGACGGATATCCGGAAATTTATCGCTTTTTACTGTGAATTTAATTGGTTAGATCATCAAACAAATAAAACTGCTGACAGGAATTCGGGGATGAGTGAGGAGTTACAGCGAGATCAAAGGAAATAACGTAAGAGTTCACAAAAACCTGCCTCAGACAACCCCAAGCTTATCGAGGTTGTCCTGGCTCTCTTGGAGTTTAAGGAAGGAGAGGCTTTCTTTAATGCTGGCGATGGCGTGGCTCAGGGCCTGTTCTTGATCAACATGAAACTCTTTACCAATCATGATACTGTGTTCCATCATGGACTGTTCGAGTGCGCGGTTGCGCTCGATGAGTTGGGAGGTTTTTTCGTGGAGAACTAGAATGGAGTTGGCAATAATTTTGAGTTGCTTGCTATATGCATTTTCCAGCTTATCGGCCAGATGCAAGGCAATCAGGTGGAAGAGATATTTTCCTAAGTTCGGACTTTTTTCGGTGATGGCCCAATCAAACTCCAGAACATCCACACCGTTTTTCCCAGCCACAACATCGGCTGTCCTGATAATACCTTTCAGTACACCAAGCTCACCAAGGCATTCGCCTTTTTGGGCCTCATGAATAACCTTTGACTGTACCTTGATCTTTGCCACAACCTGGGCGCTACCTTCGACCACCCAATAGATCATCTGATCAAATTTGCCTTTGGCAATAAGTTTCTGGCCTGACTTATAGCGCTTATACTCAATATAGGCACGCCCATCGTCACCAGATAACCTCACTAAATACGGCCATAATTTCTGATCTGGAAAGATCGTTTCAAAATAGGGAATGATCTTGAGAAGATTTGGATCAACAGGTGCCTTGGCTTTGGCAAACGGAGCCAGTTCCTTGATTAAATTCTCACTAATAGATGTCATACGTGTCTATATAATGTTGAGCTTTTTGAGGTGGATCTGCAAAACAGAAATAGCGGCAGGGGTCACCCCTGATATGCGTGAAGCCTGGCCCAATGACCGTGGCCTGATAGTAGAGAGTTTTTCAACAACTTCATTGGACAGACCATCAAACGATTTATAATCAATATCAGTCGGCAGCAAGACGTCTTCAAACTTCTTAAAGCGGGCTATCTGCTCATGCTGGCGTTGAATATACCCTTCATATTTTACCTGAAGCTGTACCTCCTGCCTGACCTCAACAGACATCTCTTTTGATTGGCCGGCAATTTCGAGAACCTTTTCAATTGTCAATTCCGGCCTGCGCAACAGATAATCCATCTTGACTGCCTGCTTCAGAGGTGTGCTGCCATGTTCAGCAAGGCGTCCGTTGATCTCTTCGGTAGGTTTGACCACAGTCGCTTTCAACCAGCTCAGACAACTTTCCACGGCATCTCGTTTTTCACAAAAGAGTGTATAGGTCTGCTCATCAACCAGGCCTAGCTCCCTGCCAATATCGCGTAGTCGTAGGTCAGCATTGTCCTCACGGAGCATGAGACGATATTCGGCCCTGGAGGTGAACAGGCGATAAGGCTCCTTGGTGCCGAGGGTTATCAGATCATCAATCAACACTCCGGTATAGGCCTGACTCCTATCGAGCACAAGCGGTTCCTCTCCCCGGACGTATTTCACAGCGTTTATGCCAGCCATCAGGCCCTGGGCCGCCGCTTCTTCATAGCCCGAGGTTCCATTTATCTGACCCGCCAAAAACAGGCCGGCAATACGCTTTGTTTCCAAGGAAGAAGAAAGCTCCAAGGGATCAACATAGTCATATTCAATGGCGTACCCTGGCCGGATAATCTTGGCGTTTTCAAGCCCCTTGATGGTTTTGAGCATGTTGGTCTGGACATCGAGCGGTAGACTCGTGGGTATCCCATTCGGGTAAACCTCAACCGTGTCAAGGCCTTCTGGCTCAAGAAAGATCTGATGCCGGGTCTTATCCGGAAAGCGAGACACCTTATCTTCAATGGATGGGCAATAGCGAGCCCCAATACCTTCGATAATCCCAGCATACATGGGCGAGCGATCAAGACCGCCACGAATAATTGCATGGGTAGCTTCTGTGGTATAGGTTATATAACAAGGTTTCTGGGGAAGTTTTGCCCCACCTGTATTTGAATAGGAAAACAGGCAGGGTGGCTCATCACTGGGTTGAGCTTCCAACTCACTATAATCGATGGTCGTACCGTCAAGGCGCGGTGTTGTGCCGGTCTTCATCCTACCCATTCTAAAACCAAGTTCCCGCAAATGTTCCGGCAAGCTTAAGGAGGGTGAATCCCCCATTCTACCAGCTGGAAAGCTCTTCAAACCGATATGGATCAAACCGTTCAAAAAAGTTCCGGTAACAATAACCACTGCACGACTTCTTATTTCCTGGCAGAGAGAAGTCACAACTCCACAGACTCTATTATCTTCAACAAGCAGTTTATCGATAACAGTCTGCTGCACATCAAGGTTCGGCTGATTTTCGATCACAGACTTCATTCGAAGCCGATAAAGAAGGCGGTCAGCCTGTGCCCGTGATGACCAAACCGCAGGCCCCTTGCTGGTATTTAACCGCCGAAACTGGATAGCCGTAGCATCGATATTCTTGGCCATCTCACCGCCTAAGGCGTCAATCTCCTTGACCAGATGCCCTTTTGCTAACCCGCCAATGGCCGGGTTACATGACATAGCACCAATACCATCTACGTTGATCACGGCAATTAATGTCTTGCAACCCATACGTGCAGAGGCCAGGGCAGCCTCACAACCGGCATGGCCGGCCCCGACAATAATTACGTCATATTCTGAATCTATCATTTTAAAAAACAGTGAAAAGTTAAAAATTAAAAGTTAAAAATTGTTGGACTAAAAACGTATCATACGAATCAGCCATTACACTTTTCAACCAATCGACCAATAGTCACTTTGACTTCTGTCCTAGTCGCCGATCTTCTTTGAGAAATCTGGCATGGTTCCCGGTTTTCTCGAATCCCACACCTTGCTTTCATTGCCGGTCGCCGTGACATTTTCATAAACTCCGTTATCGCGTCTGACCAGCTTGGTAAAACCCATATTTTTCAAATCACTGTTGGTCTTTGGCGTGCTTATTCCAGCCAGAGAAACCAGCTTTCGTACTTTGGCCCCACATTCTGGGCATTTTGCAAACTTGGCACTGTAGATAGATTGAGTCAACTCAAACTGTTTACCAAGTACACAGCCCTCGCCAAGATGTTCATACTCATAAACGGGCATATTTTTTTCTCAGTAGAGTAGCTCTACTTTGTCAGAGATCCATAACTAAAAGCTATTTACGCTTTAAACAGTTAAACATCACCGTCACTTCTTCATCGCCATCCGACAGAGTGATCTTCTTCACCATTATTTTATAGGTGTCTTTTGCGGCATCCAAAAACTTATACAAGGTCTGACGGCGAATGTCATGGGCAAGATATATAGTTCCATCCGGTTTAAGCAGTTTATCAAAAACACCAATCAAAGGCGCAATGAGATCTTCTCTAAATATGACCTCTGCGCCCAGAATGACGTCAAAAGGCTCTAAAGTCGGAGGCTTATTCCAATCAACAAATGAGATAGTCACATCCAGACCATTCTTGGCAGCACTGACTCGCTGAAAATCTAAAATGATCTGCTCATAATCGCTTAAGGTAACAACAAAACCTTTAGCAGCAGCGGCCAATCCAGGAGCACCCAGGCCAGCACCGAGTTCAAGCACCCTGGCACCAGGCTCCAAAGGCAATGTTGCAGCAACATCAGCAAGAACCATGGCTGACTCCCAGAGTTTAATCCAGAAAGGGAACTCCGAAACATTTTTGAAGGGGTCTTTCCCTTTAAGAACAGACTCCAGGTCCTGGACTTTCAATAGCTGTATCTCAACATCCCGAATCGTCAGCGGCTCAAACGCCACCGTATACTGTTTCCGTATCTTCCTTAGAATTTCGGCCTCTTTAGAGGGCAATTTATTAACACTCATAACTTTTTAACTCGACTTTTTCATAGTACTTTTCATAGTACTTTCACGTTGGCGTCTTTACATTATCGACCACAGAACCAAACCTGCCAGGGCAAACCTATAATAGGCAAAAACCGCAAAAGATTTAGTCTGGATGTACCTCATCAAAAAGGCTATAAAAAAATAGCCAGAAACTGCAGCCGAGGAAAAGCCAATAAGAAAGAATGTCAATTGGCCCGGCTCCAGGCCACCCTGGCCAATTATTTTCAGGCAGTTGAGAAACCCTGCCCCGGCAATAATGGGGACGGATAACAGGAACGAGAACCTCGCGACCGACGGACGATCAAAACTTCTAAAAAGCCCCGCTGTCATGGTGATACCGCTTCGGGATACGCCTGGCACAATGGCCAAAGCCTGGGCCAGACCGATAATCAGGGCATCTTTAAAACCAAGTCCTTCATAGTTTTTTGTATGTTGCCCATATTTTTCGGCCCAGAGCAGTAAAATTCCGCCAATGACGAGAGTACAGGCAACAAGGGCCGGACTCCTGAAAACAGTTGCCGCATAATCCTCAAGAAAAAGCCCGGCCACAACTGCCGGAATAGTTGCCACAACAATCAGGTAGGCTGATTTCCTTTCCTGTTTTACTTCTTTAGTCTCGGCCGGTCTGAACAGGGAACTACCTATCGCCAGCAGGTCGCTACGAAAATAAAACAACACTGCCAACAGTGTCCCCAGATGAAGGGAGACATCGAAAGTCAAACCCGCCTCTTCAATCTTAAAAAAAGCCTCAGCGAGGACAAGATGGCCAGAACTTGAAATAGGCAAAAACTCAGTTGCGCCTTGCAGAAAGCCTAACAAAACGGAGGAAAAGTAACCCATAGTACTCACCAGTTTAAAAACAAAAAGAGCTATTCAATCATAGGATTGAACAGCTCTTTTCAGGAAACACCTTCAAAAAAAGCGTTTAGAGACTAGCAACCTTCCATAGCTTTTCTCTTGGCAGCACTAACCTTTACTTTGCCGCCAACTTTGAGTTTCTCTGTGTATTTTTCTTTGCACTCAAGCGTAACCGTTCCGCCGTCAACAGACTTTACTTCGCATGTAAATGCTGATGCTGCTACAACAGAAACTGCTACGAAAGCAGCTGCCAAAACCAATGCGGTAAATTTCTTGTTCATTTCAACTCTCCTCTCTCTTTTAGTTAATTAGCTCATTTAAATTGTTCTGAAAACTCATGCTACCATGACTCTCACAGCCCAACCAAACCGTAAACATCCTCCAGCAAAGGTGGCTATTTTGTTCCTTTCTCCTGCTGCATCTTAACCTTAACCTTACGACCTTTCTCGAAGCCTTTTGCTCGTTCATCACAATTTTTTAGTATAATCGTGCTGCCACTGACCTCTTCAACCTCACATGTAACGGTTGCCGAAAGCGCAGGAACAGCAGCACCAACTAAGTACACCAAAATCCAGATAATGAGACTTTTTTTCATAAAGGTCGTAAGAAAAAATTAAACAAACACGTCAGGAACTCACCTTTAACTGACATATACACCAAAAAACTAAATTTATGTCAACTACAAAATTATTCTCACCACCGTCAAAGTTACACCTGTTAACAGCCCTCAATCTTGGGCTTCACCTTAACTTGCTGACCACTCGTCCCCTCTTTGGCATCTTTTGCCTTACAGTCTAGAACCAGTGTTTCGCCATCCACACTTTTAATTTTACAGTTAAAGGCATAAACAGCACCAGCAGCGACAAAGCTAAAGGCAACGAGGGCGACAATGGTAATCATCTTCTTTTTCATAACATCTCCTAGCTTTTATTAATTCAAGCAAAGCCATAATGGCCACATAAAAATCATACTGTACAAGTATCGCTAGAAAGAGGACTATTTGTCAAAAAATATTTCATGCCCAAGTAAAAAAAGCCAACAGCCACCCCCGTACGCAGCTCACACTAAAAAACCACTTTTTTAATATCCGTTTCGAGCACATCATGGCTTACCCAGCCGGTATAGCGCTTGACGATATTACCAGATCGATCAATCAAAAAGGATGTTGGAATACCAAATATTCCCCCAAAGGACTTACTTACCTTTTGGTTGTCCATAACTATGGGGTAGTTAATACTGGTTTTTTTCATCATATTTTCAACAATCCGTACGCCTCCCTGATCCATTGAAATTCCGAGCACGGAAAACCCCTGCGGCCCATAAACTTCCTGCAAACTGTTCAGGGACGGTATCTCTTTCACACATGGCCCGCACCAGGTAGCCCAAAAGGTGATGAGAACCACCTTGCCACGGTGATCCTTAATATTGATCTCCTTCTTGTCTGGCACCGATCGTAAAATAAAATCCGGAACCTTAGTAGCAGCCTGGGCCACCATATTACTGGCCAGTACCATAAGGAAAACCAACAGAAATACTCTAAGATTTTTTTTATAAACCAAAACCGCTTCCTCCGCTCAAGGGCTTTGCAGCTCACTTTTCAGCCGCTCTGTTAAAATTTTGTTTTTGTCCACAAACCGATTTTTTCAGATCATAGCTTATGTAATAGTATTTACCTCTGCGTCAATTACGTGTTACCTTTTGCACACTCTAAGCATTATACTTCATTTTATCAAACATTCTTAATCCAACTTGATGCCAATTAAAAGCGATAGTTTAACAGCACAACCCCTTCTTCCTAAATGGCGCATCTTCAGTATTGTTGCCGCTGGGGTCTTCATGTCTACCCTGGACAGCAGCATGGTCAATATCGCCCTACCTACCATTATGGAGGAATTCAACAGTTCACTCAGGGCCACCGAGTGGATCGTATTAGTTTATCTCTTAACCATAACCTCAACCCTGTTGATCTGGGGAACCCTGTCAGACCGGCTGGGGCGCAACAGAATTTATCCCCTTGGCCTTATTGTTTTTGCCTTTGGCTCTCTGGCTTGCGCCTTTGCACCAAAACTGTCGTTTCTTATAGTGTCCCGCCTCTGTCAAGCCTTAGGAGCGGGCATGATGATGTCAACCGGGCCTGCGATCATCAAAGACACTTTTCCAGAAAATCAACTTGGCCGCGGGCGTGGAATGATAAGCGTCTTTGTCTCTCTTGGGCTGATGACGGGGCCGGCACTCGGAGGCTTTCTCCTGGAATATTTTTCCTGGCGCGCCCTGTTTTTTATTACCGTACCAATCGGCTTTCTTTTTGCTTTAGCGGGCCTGATTCTCATACCCGAAAGAGATCCGGATCAATACCAAAAAAATTCTCCACCACTCTCCTCCAGGTGGAAGGGCCCAGCCACCTGGATACTCCTGCTGATCTCATTTTCCCTTGCCATCTCCTATGCTTCAGCGCCATCCTGGTCGCCTCTGGTCTTGAGCGCTCTAGGACTAACCGTCGCCCTTGCCCTTACCCTGTTCATTTTTCATGAAAAAAAAGCCGCCAACCCTTTACTGCCCTATGATCTTGTGAAAAACCGCTTTTTTCTTTCAGCACTTATCTGCGCCTCTCTTTCATTCCTCATACTTTTTTTCGTCCTTATCCTTACCCCTTTTTATTTAAGTCATGTACTGAATATGCCAAAAGCCCGTATCGGCAGCATAATGATGACCATACCCCTGGCTGTTCTTCTGATAGGGCCAACGGCTGGCTGGCTTTCAGAAAAGTTCACAGCCCAAAAACTATCGACCCTTGGTCTGTTGTTCTCTTCACTTGGTGTAGCCCTGTTAGCCGGCCTTTCTGAACACAGTTCTCCTTCGGGCATTATTGCCAGACTGGCAGTTTTAGGCGGTGGCCAAGCTCTTTTTCTGGCCCCAAACAGCGCTTCAATTTTAAAAAATGTAACTCGGCAGCACACTGGCAAATCAGCCTCTCTGCTGGCAACCGCCCGCAACCTTGGCATGCTTTTGGGCATCGCTATGGCAAGCCTGGTGTTCTCCCACAAATTCAGTCAGTTAACTGGCGGACTCGATTTAAGAGATTTTTCTGCAGAACATACATCCGCTTTTGTTGAAGCCATGCGACAATCGTTCTTTGTTGCTGCACTTATTGGAGTTCTGGGGGTTTTCATCTCATGGAACAGGGATGGGTAGCTTTTAGCCTTTAGCCTTTAGCTAAAAGCTAACTGCTAATAGCCAACAGCTTTATCCAGGAACACTCACTATGCCGACAGATCAATTAAGGCGTAGGTATCAAGCCCGGATTTTTTCTGCAAATCATTTTTAAGCTTTTCGATAACCTTTTCAGATGCCGTTTTGCAGGTAAAGACAACAGTGCCAAAAACCGGCTTCAGAGTTTCCTGTAGCTCGGCTACGAGGCTTTGCATGTGCTCAGTTGCGGCCTCATTTTCCAGAGTAAAAACCCCGCCAATAGAGGACTTTCCTAAATTTAAGCGTAAGTGAACATCGCCAAGTTTTGACATATTGAGATAAAAGGGGTAAGGATAAGGACGAAAAAAAGTATGAGGAATGAAAGAGAGGCGCAGATAAGTGCTGAAAGAAAAAAGCGG